>NZ_ASSI01000128.1:0-93490 GCF_000466765.1 Burkholderia sp. AU4i
GTCGACCTGTCGGTCGGCATCGGCGTACCGGTCGCGCCGGTCTATGTCGAGCCGGCGCCGGTCTATGTGGCGCCGCAGCCGGCCGTGGTCGCCTATCCGGGCTATGGATACGGCTACTACGGCGACGAGGACGACGATCGCTATCGCAAGTGGCGCAAGCACTATTACAAGCATTGGCACCGGCACCATGGCGACGACGATGACGATTGAGCCCGAGGCCATCCCCGCCGGCGCGCATCAGAACGCATAGTCGGGGTTTTTCGGGTCGAATGCGGTGTCGTCGAGCGTCGCCGGCGCGATTTTCTCGATGACGATCCGCTCGAAGATCTTGCCGTCGTTGTCATAGGACTCGACGGTCCGGAAATAGGGCGCGTGCAGATCGAGCCCGAGGACTTCCTTCTTCGCGTAGAACTGCGGCCGGCCGGTCGGTGTTTCGTAGGTGAGCGCGACCACGCGCACGCCGCCGATCGTCCTGGCTTCCACATCGGTCGGCCGCTGCACGCCGGCTTCCACGTATTTCTTCCCTTCGGTCAGGTACAGGTTCGTGATGAACTCGGTACCGAGATCCTTCACCTGGTGATTCGACTGCGCGCGTGCGAGTGCGCCGTCGAGTGCCGTCCACAGCGGAATCTTGCCGAGCAGGCCGCCGAGGTGCCCGTACATCTCGTCCTTGCGCTGCGTCGTGTCGTAGATGGTCTCCTGTCCGGCATGTGCACCGCCCGGCAGCCATTTCGCATAGACGCGCAGCGGCTCGCGGGTGGTCTTCACGAGCATGCGGTCGGGCGTATCGGACCACTTTCCGCTGATGCGCTCCTGGCGCACCATCGTGAACTGGTACGACGGATAGCCGTTGGGGCCGTTACGGATATAGAGCGGCACGGCGAGCGGATCGAGTGCCTTGAAGAGCGCCGTGAGCGTCGCGTCGTCGAGTTGCGCGAGCGTGCCGCGCTGCGCGGCCGTGCGCAGCCAGCGCGCCTGCTGCGCGACCGGCTCGCGCGCGACCTTCGCGAGGTCCGCCGGCAGCGCGACGCCCGCGGCCGCGCTTGCGGCGTCGGCCGTTTCCTGTGCATGCAGGCCCGCCTGTCCGAGCGACAGCAGGCAGGCGACTGCCACGGCGGCGGCATGCCGCGCGTGGTGCTTCTTTCCTTCGTTCATCGACGGCGTCTCCCTGGGCGGCGGATCGTTCAACCTTGCTTCGCGGCCTTGATTTTGGCGAGTTCCTCGTCGCGCAGCGCGCGGCGCAGGATCTTGCCGACGTTCGTTTGCGGCAGCGCGTCGCGGAACTCGACGAATTTCGGCATCTTGTAGCCGGTGAGGTTCTTGCGGCAGTGCGCGAGCACATCGTCGGTCGTCAGCGACGGGTCGCGGCGCACGACGAACACCTTGATCCGTTCGCCCTGTACCTCGTCCGGAATGCCGATCGCCGCGGCTTCGCTGATGCCCGGATGCATCACCAGCACTTCCTCGATCTCGTTCGGATACACGTTGAAGCCCGACACGAGGATCATGTCCTTCTTGCGGTCGATCAGGCGGATGAAGCCGCGTTCGTCCATCACGCCGATGTCGCCGGTGCTGAGCCATCCGTCGGCGTCGATCACCTTGGCCGTCTCGTCGGGGCGCTGCCAGTAGCCGCGCATCACCTGCGGGCCGTGCACGCACAGCTCGCCGGGCTCGCCGACGGGCGCCCAGGTGCCGTCTTCACGGCGAAAGCGCACGACGGTGGACGGCGCGGGCAGGCCGATCGAACCGCTGAACGCGGCCATGTCGTTCAGGTCGACGGGGTTCATCGTGACGATCGGCGAGCATTCGGTCAGGCCGTAGCCTTCGACCACCGGCCGGCCCGTCACCTGCTGGAAGCGCTCGGCGACCGCACGCTGCATCGCCATCCCGCCCGCCATCGCGAGCTTCAGCTTCGAGAAATCGCGCTTGCGGAATTCCTCGTTGTCGAGGAACGCGTTGTAGAGCGTGTTGATGCCGGTGATCCCGGTGAACGTCTCGTTGCGGATGATCTTCATCACCATCGTCATGTCGCGCGGGTTCGCGATCAGGATGTTGCGCCCGCCGAGCCCCATGAAGATGAATGCGTTCACCGTCAGCGAATAGATGTGATACAGCGGCAGCGGCGTGAGCACGGTTTCGACGTCGCCCGATACCTGGTCGGCGATCCAGGCCTTCGCCTGCAGCAGGTTCGCGATCAGGTTGCCGTGCGTGAGCATCGCGCCTTTCGCGACGCCCGTCGTGCCGCCCGTGTATTGCAGGAATGCGAGGTCGTCGCGCGTCGTCTGAACGGGCTGCGGCTTGCTTCGCGCACCGAGCGCGAGGGCGGAGCGCAACCGGATGGCCTGCGGCAGGTGGTAGGCCGGCACGAGCTTCTTCACGTGCTTCAGCACGAAATTGATCAGGCGTCCTTTCGCATTGAAGCCGTCGGCGAGGAGGTCGCCGAGCGCGGTGACGACGATGTTCTTCACCTGCGTTTCCGGCAGCGCATCCTGCAGCGTGCGCGCGAAATTCTCGAACACGACGATCGTCTGCGCGCCGCTGTCCTTCAGCTGATGCGCGAGTTCGCGCACGGTATAGAGCGGATTGACGTTGACGACGATCGCACCGGCTTTCAGCGTGCCGAACAGCGCGACCGGGTACTGGAACGTGTTCGGCAGCATGATCGCGACGCGGTCGCCGGGTTTGACGCCGAGGCTTTGCAGATACGATGCGAACGCGTCGACTTTCTGCGCGAGCGTGCGATAGGTCATCGATGCGCCCGCGCTCACATAGGCGACGCGCTCGGCGAAGCGGCTCGTGCATTCGTCGAAGAACTGCACGAGCGATGCGTATTGCGTGACGTCGATGTCGTGCGGGACGCCGGGCGGATATGACGCGTACCAGATGCCGTCGGTGTTCGGCGGAACCTGGGCCGCTGCGGTTGCTGCGGAAGATGACATGACATGTCTCCGGTCTTTGCTCTCGGCGAAGGCCGGCGCTTCAGCGCCGGCCCGTGCCCCGTGCCGCACGGTCGGTCGACGGGGCGCCTCGGCGCTCCGCATGACCGCGCGTTTCAATCAAATCGTGAACAGGAAGCCGCGCGTGGCCTCGCGCGCTCAGTTCGTGGAATGCAGCGTCGCCGTATCGGCGGCCGCCGCGCCCGACGACGGCAGCCCGAACGCTTCGCTTGCGCCTGCATCGTCGAGCACGGCCGCGAAGATCGACAGTTGCGCGCTGTCGGGCATCGGCGCTTTCAGCGCGGCGACGATCAGCGACGACAGCCGCGCGATCATCTGCACGTCGTTCATCGTGCGGCCTTGCGAGAACTCGTCGATCAGGCTTTCCGTTTCGGCGCCTGCGAGCGCGCCGGACAGTGCACCGATCGCGAAGTGCAGCCGCCAGCCGAGCTCCGTGCGCGGCAGGTGCGGCAACGCGCGCTGGAACGCGTCGAAGAAGCGGCCCGCGACGCTTGCGTAGTGCGCGGTCAGGAAGTTGCGCACGAACGGCGACGGATCGGTGTACGCACGGCCGATCAGCCGCAGGAACCCGGGCCCGCCGCGTTCGGGATTGCGCGATGCCTTCAACGCGGGAATGAACATCGCGCCGAGCACGTGCTCGCAGGTGATGTGCGTGCCGAGTTGCGCATCGAAGCGGTCGAGGATACCGAGGCGTTCCTGGTTGAGCTGGTCGAGCCGGCGCGACAGCATCGCGTGGATCAACGCTTCCTTGCTGCCGAAGTGGTAGTTGACCGCGGCGAGGTTGACCGCCGCGCGCGAGGTGATCTGGCGCATCGACATCGCCTCGAAGCCATGCTCGATGAACAGGTCCTCGGCCGCATCGAGGATGCGCGCCTTCGTCCCGCCGGTCTGCCGAGTGCCGGATGACCGTGCCCCGGACGGCCGTCCCGCGGATGGCCGCCCCTCCTGACTTACTGCCATGTCCCGCCTCCCATGCCGGTCGCCCGGCCGCGAACTGGTGATTTGATTATCTGATTCAAACAGTCGTTTTTATTAAGATAAAAAAGGGCGAGCGGAGCGGGCAAGCGGGGAATCTGGACAAATTCCTCTAGTTCGATGTGCGAATGCGGAAAGTATCGCGCGCGCCTTCGACAGGGCGGGGCACGCGCGATGGTGCAATGCGGCAATGCGCGGGATCAGGCGACCGTGCTACGCGTATTGACCGATTGCGTCATGTCGATACCGCGCCGCTCGCGGCTGAACAGGATCAGCACGGCGATCACGACGGCGACGATGCCGGCCACGAGCGCGAGCGCGAAGCCGTAGTTGTTGTTGTGCGAAACGGCGAGCGAGGCCTGCATCGTCGCGTTGCCCGACGCGAGCAGGTTGCCGAGCTGATAGACGACGCCGGGGAAGGTCGCGCGGATCTCGTCGGGCGAGATCTCGTTCAGGTGAACCGGGATCACGCCCCACGCACCCTGCACCGAGATCTGCATCAGGAACGCCCCCGCGGCGAGGGCAACCGGGCCGCTCGAGAATGCCCACAGCGGCAGCACGGGCAGGGCGATCAACGCAGCGATGAAGATGGCACGACGCCGGCCGATCCGCTCCGAGATCGAGCCGAACGACAGGCCGCCGACGATGGCACCGATGTTCAGCACGATCGTGATCCACGACACGGTATGGGGATCGAAATGATGCTGTTCGCGCAGGAACGTCGGATAGAGATCCTGCGTGCCGTGCGAGAAGAAGTTGAACGCGGTCATCAGCACGATCGCGTAGATCGTGAGCTTCCAGTTCTGCTGCAGCGTGGCGCCGAGGCTCGGGCGCGGGCGCTTCTCCATCTGCTTCCACGCCGGCGATTCGGGCACGTGGGCGCGTACGTAGAGGACGAGCAGCGCGGGCAGCACGCCGACCATGAACATCCCGCGCCAGCCGATGTACTGGTAGAACAGGCCGAACACGACGGACGCGAGCAGATAGCCGCTCGGATAGCCGGCCTGCAGCAGCCCCGACACGAAGCCGCGTGCATGGGTCGGCACGGTTTCCATCGTCAGCGCGGAGCCGACGCCCCATTCGCCGCCCATCGCGACGCCGAACAGCGCGCGCAGCACGAGCAGCGCGGTCAGGCTCGGCGCGAAACCCGATGCGAGCTCGAGCAGCGAGTAGCACGCGATGTTGACCATCAGCGTCGGGCGGCGGCCGAAGCGGTCGGCGAGCCGGCCGAAGATCAGCGCGCCTAGCGGACGCATCGCGAGTGTCAACGTGAGCGCGAACGCGACGGCGGGAATCGTCGATCCGAATTCGGCGGCGATGTCCTTCAGCACGAAGACCATCAGGAAGAAATCGAACGCATCGAGTGTCCAGCCCAGGTAGGCGGCGATCGTCACGTTGCGTTGTTCGCGGGTCCAGCTCATGTCCGAGGTCTCCTCGTTGGCTTGCGCGCTTACGATGTGCATGCGGATGCCGGCCGGCTTGCGCGCGGTGCGGGGGCATGGATCGAGTGTAGGCCGCGGCGCCCGGCGATGTGGGGCGCGATAACGCCGAATCGGGAATAATCCCTAGGAAATGAACTGTTTCGGATTCGGCAACGGCGTCGCGCGAAACCGGCGACAGGCATCTGTATCATTCCGGAAGGCCGTTTGTATCTGTTTTGTAATGCGTCCGGTGAGCATCGTCACCGAATCAGGAGTCCAGATGACTGAACCTTCCGCCGCCACGCTGCCCGTGCTCGAAACTGCGCGGCTGTGGCTGCGTCCGCGCGTACTGGCCGATCTCGACGCCTGCATCGCGATGGATCGCGATCCCGAGGTCACGCGGCACATCGCGGGCCCGTGGCACGATCCCGTCGAGCACCGTCGCTTCGTCACGCACCGGATCACGCGCGACTATCCGCCGGGCCTCGGCTACTGGTCGATCTTCGAGAAGGCCGCGCCCGATGCGTTCATCGGCTGGGTCCTGCTGATTCCGGACTATGCGGACGGCGCGCGCGACGTCGAGATCGGCTGGCGGCTGGTGCGTGAGACCTGGGGGCGCGGTATCGCGAGCGAGGCCGCGCAAGCCGTCGTGCGCCATGCGTTCGACACCGTGCGCCTGCCGCGCGTGATCGCCGATATCGCGGAAGCCAACAGCGGCTCGTTGAACGTCGCGCGCAAGCTCGGGATGCGCCGGGTGAGCGTCGTGCACGATGGCATTCCTTACATTCGACATCGTCTCGAACGCAACGACCTGCGCGCGTAGCGCAGCGTCTTGCGCAGGTACGGACGGTTGTCAGAGATCGTCAACCGGATGCGTATCGAGGTCACGACGTATTAACGGCTCGTGTGATCAGGAGTATCGTTGCCGGAATTTCGCAACATGGGGTACGACCATGGCACTCGGCAACGATGTTCACCTGATTCCCGTCAAGCTGGAAGAACTGCGTCCGACGCAGATGACGGTCGGCTATCGCGAAGTCAAGGCGAAGCGCAAGCACTGGAAAGGGCTCAACAAGCGCGCGCGCAAGGCGGCGATCGAATCGCACTGGTTCCCGGCGGTACTCGGCCCGGACGGGCTGCACTACATCACCGATCACCACCATCTCGGCCTCGCGCTGATCGAGGAAGGCGAGGTGCGCGTGAACGCGATGCTGCTGAAGGACCTGTCGTGGCTCGACGACACGATCTTCTGGCGGATGATGGAACACAACCAGTGGGTGCATCCGTTCGGTGCCGACGGCACACGCCGCGACTACGCGAATCTGCCGAAGGCGCTGACGGGTCTCGTGGACGATCCGTACCGCAGCCTCGCCGGCGAACTGCGCACCGCGGGCGGCTACGCGAAGGACGCGACGCCGTTCAGCGAATTCCTGTGGGCCGACTACCTGCGCCAGCACGTGTCGCTCGACCAGATCCGCAAGAACTTCGCGAAGGCGCTCGAAATCGCACTGCATCGCGCGCATGAGCAGGATGCACGCTATCTGCCCGGCTGGTCGGGCGTCATCGCCGTCAAACCCTGAGCACCTCATGACGACCGCCCCGATCCGCCCCGATGCCGGCCCGCAGCATGCCGAGCATTTCTCCGCGCTCGACGCGGCCGCGCCGCCGCCGACGCGGCGCATCGGCCTCGACGCGCTGGCCGGCCTGTCGATCGCGGGCCTGCTGATCCCCGAGGCGGTCGCGTACGCGGGGCTGGCCAACCTGCCGCCGCAGGCCGGTCTCATCGCGTTGCTGTCGGGGCTCGTCGTCTATGCGCTCACCGGCAGCAGCCGTTTCGCGATCGTATCGTCGACGTCGTCGTCGGCTGCCGTGCTCGCGGCGACCGTGCTCGCGGAGTCGGGAATGGCGCTTGCCGCGCAGCTCGCGCTGGCGGCGGCGCTCGTCGCGATGACGGGCGTGCTGTTCATCCTGGCGGGTGCCGCGCGGCTCGGCGGCATGTCGGATTTCGTCGCGCGGCCGGTGCTGCGCGGCTTCACGTTCGGCCTCGCGCTGACGATCGTCATCAAGCAGTTGCCGAAGATTCTGGCGATTTCCGTGCAGCACAGCGATGCGCCGCATGTCGCGCTCGACCTGATCAGCGGCGCGCCGCACGCGAATCTCGCGAGCGTCGTGCTCGGCGCGACCGCGCTGGCATTGCTGTTCGCACTCGGGCGGAGCGCGCGGGTGCCCGCTACGCTCGTCGTGATCGTGCTGTCGATCGCGGCCGGTTATGCGGTCGACTGGCAGCGATACGGCATTGCGATCGTCGGCCACATCGACTTCCGGCATATCGAGTTCGGCCTGCCGACCCTCGACCGCAACGCATGGATGCAGACCGTCGAGCTTGCGTTCGCGCTGATGCTGATCCTGTATGCGGAGTCGTACGGATCGATCCGCAACTTCGCACTGAAGCACGGCGACAGCGTGTCGCCGAACCGCGACCTCGTCGCGCTCGGCTGCGCGAATCTCGTGTCGGGCCTGCTGCACGGGATGCCGGTCGGCGCCGGTTATTCGGCGACCTCGGCGAACGAAGCGGCCGGCGCGCAGTCGCGCTTTGCAGGCCTGTGGGCGGCGGGCGTGGTCGCGCTGATCGTCTGGCTGTTGCTGCCGCAGCTCGCGCGCACGCCCGAGCCCGTGCTCGCGGCGATCGTGATCTTCGCGGTCAGCCACTCGCTGCATCCGTCGGTGTTCCGGCCGTACTGGGCCTGGCATCGCGACCGGCTCGTCGTGATCGCCGCGCTGCTCGCGGTGCTCGTGCTCGGTGTGCTGCACGGGCTGCTCGCGGCCATCGGCGTGAGCCTGCTGCTGACGCTGCGCAAGTTGTCAGAGCCGAACGTCAGCGTGCTCGGCAGGCTGCGCGACAGCCATGATTTCGTCGACGTCGCGAGCCACGCCGACGCGAAGCCGGTGCCGGGCGTGCTGATCGTGCGGCCCGAAGCGCAGCTGTTCTTCGCGAATGCGGACCGGATGTTGAACCGTGTGCGTGCGTTGATGAAAGCCGCGCCGGACACGCATACCGTGATGCTGAGCCTCGAGGAAACGCCGGATGTCGACGGCACGACGATCGAATCGTTGCGCACCTTTGCGGCCGAATGCGCGGCGCGCGGGTTGCGGCTCGCGCTCGTGCGGCTCAAGGTGCACACGCTGCATGCATTGCGCCGCGCGGCGGACGATACGCTTCACGACGATGCGATGTCCGAACTGAGCGTCGACGAGAGCCTGCAGCTGCTGCAGGCCGGGACGCCGCCGGACGGCAGCGGCGGAACGACCGCCGCGTGACGGGGCGGTGCGCCGGTACGTGCTATTGCGAAACTGCAGTATCGGCAGTGCGGTCGATCATGTCGGTCACCTCGGCCGCCGTCGGCGCATAGGCGCCTGCATGCGCACAGGCGACCGCCGCGCACGCGGCCGCGTAGCGCAGATGCTCGGCGGTTGACGCGTCGGGACGCGCCAGCTGGCTTGCGAGCCAGCCGCCGATGCTCGCGTCGCCGCAGCCGACGGTGTCGGCCACCTCGGTCGGGAACGCGGGCTGGAACAGCACGGTGTCGCGATGCAGGAGCTGCATGCCCGATGCGCCGCGCGTGACGAGCATCGTTGCATCGGGCGCCCACGTGCGCAGTTGCGCGAGCGCGGCGGCTTCATCGAGTTCCGGAAACAACCCGCGCAGATCCTCGTCGGACACCTTGATCCAGTCGGCGAGCCCGGCCAGCCGGCGCAGCGTGTCGCGATACGACGGCGCGGCCATCGGCGCACGGAAGTTCGGGTCGAACGAGATTCGCTTGCCGGCCGTCCGTGCGGCCTGCGCGACTTCGATCAGGCGTGCCGCGAGCGGCTCGCGCACGACGCCGAGCGAGCCGACGTGCACGATCTCGGCCGCATCGAGCGCACCGGTGGGCAGGTCCGCCGGATCGAACGCGAGATCGGCGCTGTTCTCGCCGATGAAGAAATAGTGGGGCGGCTGCTTCGACACGACCATCGCGAGCAGCGGCGCACGATCGACCTGCCGGATGAAGCGCAGGTCGAGCCCGGCGTCGGCACTCTTGCGCATCAGTTCGTCGCCGAAGATGTCGCGGCTGACCGTGCCGGCGAAGGCCGTCGGCACGCCGAGTCGCGCGCCGACGCGCGCGACGTTCCAGCATGAGCCGCCGGCGATGCTGTGCCAGTGCTGCGCGTCGTCGCGGATGAAATCGGTCAGCGCTTCGCCGAATACGATCAGGCGGGGGAACGTCGTCGTCATGTCGAAACCTTGTGCCGTGGCGTTGCGCACGGCCGTACAGCGGTTGATCCGAAAAGGCGGGCAGTGCGGGGCCGTCGCGCATGGCGACACGGCCCGGCACCGCCCGGTTGCGCGGGCGGACAGGCGGCGCGATCAGCGCGGCGAGCTCCAGCCCTTGTAGGTCTTCACGTTGTCGCGCGTGATGAGCGTCGGCTCGATCAGGATCATCGGATTGGCCGGCTTCTGGCCGTTCATGATCCCGTAGCCGACGTTGACCGCCTGCTGCGCCATGGCCCAGGGATCCTGGCTCGACGATGCCTGCACGAGCGTGTTGGACTTGAGCGCGACTTCGATGTCGGGTGCGCCGTCGACCGACGTGATCACGATGCCCGGACGGTTCAGCTGCTTCGCGGCGAGGTCGCTGCCGATCGCCTGCGGGTCGTTGATCGTGAACACCGCGTCGAGCTTCGGAAAGCGCGTCAGGTAGCCTTGCATCGCATTCATCCCGCCTTCGCGCGAACCCTTGCCGTCCTGGTCGCTCGACAGCAGCTTGATGCCGGCGTTTTTCGCGAGCACGGCCTTGCAGCCGTTGACGCGATCGATCACGGCCGATACCTGCGGGCCGTTCTCGATGATCACGTTGCCCTTGCCGTTGAGTTTCTTCGCGATGTAGTCGCACGCGAGTTCGCCGGCCTTCACGTTGTTGGTCTGCACGGTCGCGTTTGCGCCGGCCGCGGCGACGTCGACCGCGACGACCGTGATGCCGGCCGCCTGCGCCTTCTTCACCGCCGGCTCGATCGCCTTCGGATCGGTCGCGTTGAGCAGGATCATGTCGACGTGCGCGGAGATGAAGTTGTCGATCTGCGTGAACTGCTTGTTCAGGTCGTAGTCGGCCGAGACGGCCGTGACCTTCGCATTCGGATTGAGCTGCCTGGCGCGTGCTTCGGCACCCTTGACGATCGTGACGAAGTACGGATTGCCGAGCGACCCGACCGTGACGCCGATCGATTTGAGCGGCTTGTCGGCCGCGTGTGCGGCGGAAGCGCCGAAGGCGAGTGCGCAGGCGACGGCGGTCAGGGCGGCTTTGTGCTTGATCATGTCGTTGTGTCTCCGAGTTGTTGGTGAACGGGCGCAGGCTAACCGGCCTGCGCCGCAAGGTTGAATCGACGGGAAGAGTCAGGTGCGTGCCGAGTCGCGCTGGCGATAGCGATCGAGCGCAACGGCGCCGATGATCACGAGCCCCTTGATGATGTACTGCCAGATGTCGGACACGCCGAGCAGTACGAGGCCGTTCGTCAGTACCGCGATGATCAGCGCACCGATCAGCGTGCCGACGATCGAGCCGACGCCGCCGACGAAGCTCGTGCCGCCGAGGATTACCGCGGCGATCGCGTCGAGTTCGTACGACTGGCCGAGCTGCAGGCCGTTTGCCGCATAAAGCCGCGCGGCCGACATCACCGCGCCGAGCCCGGCGAGCAGGCCCGACGCCGCATAGACGAACATCTGGATCGCCCGCACGTTGATGCCCGACAGGCGCGCGGCTTCCGGATTGCCGCCCACCGAATAGATGCGCATCCCGAGCACCGTGCGGCGCAGGATGAACCACGAGATCGCGATGACCGCGCACGCGATGACGACGAGCCAGGGCACACCGAGGATCGTGCCGTTGCCGATGAACGCGAACGGCAACTGCGGATTGAACACGGTGGTGTCGTTGCCGATCAGGCGCGCAACGCCGCGCACGGCCGTCATCGCGCCGAGCGTGACGATGAACGGCGGCAGGCGCAGGAACGAGATCAGGCCGCCGTTGATCGCGCCGAACACGAGGCCGACGACGAGCGCGAACGGTACGCCGAGCCAGCCCCAGCCCGGAATGGTCGACGCGAGCAGCGCCGCGACGGCCGCGGCGGCGAGCACCGAGCCGACCGACAGGTCGATGCCGCCCGTCAGGATCACAAAGGTCATGCCGGCGGCGAGCACGATGTTGATCGACGCCTGCTGCGTGACGATCGACAGGTTCTGCAGCGTGAAGAAGCCGTCGGTCAGGAAGCCGAAGCCGATGCACAGAACCAGCAGCACCGGCAGCATGCCGGCGGTGCGGATCAGCGACTGCATGCGGGCGCGGTGATCGGCGCCGCGCAACAGCGGCGTACGGTTGCCCACCGGATGGGCCGTCGCGGAAGCGAGGTTCCGCTGCTTGGTCGGGTTGATCATGTCGGTAACCTGAATGTAAGAATGGACTGAAAGGGCGGGCTCAGTGCGCGTCGGCGAGTTCGGCCTGCGAGCCGGTGGCGAGCGCGATGATGGCTTCCTGCGTGATGGGCGTATGCGTGTGGCCGCCGAGTTCGCCCGCGATTTCGCCTTCGCGCATCACGAGCACCCGGTCGGCGACGCCGATGATCTCCGGCAGTTCGCTCGAGATCACGATCACACCCACGCCGGCTCGGGCCAGTTCGTTGATGATCCGGTAGATCTCGGATTTCGCGCCGATGTCGACGCCGCGCGTCGGTTCGTCGAGGATCAGCACGCGCGGCTTCGTCTCGAGCAGGCGCGACAGCAGCACTTTCTGCTGGTTGCCGCCTGACAGCGCGCCGACGTTGACGTTCGCGTGGGGAACGCGGATCGACAGCGATGCAATCGCGTCGCGTGCACGTTCGGCGCCGCGTGCGAGGTCGAGCGCACCGAGCCGCGCATCGCGGTTGCAGACCGAGATGTTGATGTTGTCGCGTACGCTCATGTCGAGGAACAGGCCCTGGCGCTTGCGGTCTTCGGTCAGGTAGACGAGCCCGGCGTCGATCGCGTCGCGCGGCGAGTGCGCGCCGAACGTGCGTTCGCCCACCTTCACGTTGCCGCGCACGCGCGGTTCCGCGCCGAAGATCAGCCGCGCGAGTTCGGTGCGGCCGGCGCCGACGAGCCCCGCGATGCCGAGCACTTCGCCGGCGTGCAGGTCGAGGCTGCAGCCGCGCACGCGCGCGCCGTCGGCGATGTCGCGTACCGACAGCAGCAGGTGGCCGGGGTCGTACGGCGCGTGTTCCTTCTTGTAAAAGCCGGAGATGTCGCGGCCGACCATCATCGCGACAAGACGCTCGGCCGACAGCGACGCGCGCTCGAGCGTGCCGACATACGTGCCGTCGCGCAGCACCGACACACGATCGGACAACTCGTAGATCTCTGCCATCCGGTGGCTGATGTAGATGATCGCGAGACCTTCCTCGCGCAACTGGCGGATCAGGCGGAACAGGTGTTCGGTCTCGCGCGACGACAGCGGCGTGGTCGGCTCGTCCATCACGAGGATGCGCGCGCGGGTGTGCACGGCGCGCGCGATCTCGACGAGCTGCTGTTCCGCGATCGACAGCGTGCCGACGAGCGTGTCGGGCCCGAACGATGCGCCCAGGCGCGCGAGCACGTCCTCGCAGCCGCGTGCCATCGCCGCGCGGTCGATCGTGCCCCAGCGCCGGTTGCCGCGCCGCAATTCGCGGCCGATGTAGATGTTTTCCGCGACGCTCAGGTTCGGGGACAGGCACAGCTCCTGGTAGATCACCGCGACGCCAGCATCGCGCGCGGCAAGCGGGCCGTCGATGTCGATGCGTTCGCCGTCGATCAGGATCTCGCCGCCGGCGTCGGCGCGGTACGCGCCCGACAGGATCTTCATCAGCGTCGATTTGCCCGCGCCGTTTTCGCCCATCAGCGAGTGGATCTCGCCGGGATAGACGGTCAGGCTCACGTTGTCGAGCGCGCGCACGGCCGGGAACGTCTTGCTGATCCCGCGCATCTCGAGCAGCGGGCGAGGCGACTCAGATCGCGACATGGTTGACCTCCTGCGAATCGGTGCGGGCGCCCTTGAGGATGCCGGCCCGCGGGGAGAAGTTGAAATACATCGGCAGCGTGGCTGCGCCGATCGCGCCGGCGTCGGCGCCGAACGTGCCGCGCACGAGCACCGGCGTGCCGCGTGCTTCGGGCGCGGTGGCCACGAGCGCGGCCCGCAGGCGCGTTGTCACCGCGTCGAGCAGGCCTGCGTCGGTATCGGCGTCGAGCACGACCACCGGCGCATCGACCACACACAGCACCGCGCGCAACGCAGGGGCGAGCGCGTCGACGCAATCGTCGATCCATTCGTCGACGGCGGGCAGGCCGCGAGCGATGCAGGCTTCGAGATCGGCCCGGTTGTCGACCGTCTCGCCGTGATGGCGCAGATGGCGCACGAGCGCATGCAGCGACGCACGCGCGAGCAGGATGTCCCACGGGCCACGCGGCGGCGGCGCGGAAGCGAGCCGGCTCGGCGGCACGGGAATCACGGCGATGTCGCCCGCGTTGCCGGTCACGCCACGCAGGCAGTCGCCGTCGATCGCGATGCCGCCGCCGATCGCCGGCCCGATGAACAGATAGACGAAGTCGTCGCACTGCCGGCCGTATCCGTAGAACAGCTCGGCGATCGCGGCCGCGTTGCCGTCGTTCTCGCCGAATACCGGAAGCGACAGCATGCGACTGAGGTCGCTGGCGAAATCGACGTCTTCCCATGCGCGGAACGTGTCGGGTGCGAGACCGAGTTCGCGCATCCACGCGCCGAGGTTGTAGGGCTGCGCGACACCGATGCCGGTCAGGCGGGCGCGCTCGTGGTCGGGGAGCAGGGCCTGCATCGCTTCGATATCGTGGCGGACGATCTCGAGCACGTCGGCAGGCGGAGGCAGCAGCGTGTCGTGCGAGCGGCGGCCGAGCACGTCGCCCGCGAAGTTGACGAGCGCCGTTTCGATGCGCATCCGGTCGAGATGGACGCCGATGCCGAACGCGCCGCGCGGGTCGAGGCGAATCAGCGAAGCCGGCTGACCGCGCTGGCCTTCGGTGCGGCCCGCGAATTCGATCAGCTTCGCGTCGGCGAGCGATGTGATGATGCTGCCGACCGCCGTGCCCGTCATGTTCGCGAGGCGGGCGAGATCGGCCTTTGACGCGCTGCCTGCGCGGCGCAGCGTCTTCAGCAGCAGGCGCTCGTTGTAACGGCGCACGTTGGCCGAGTTGCTGCCCTGGCCGAAGTGCGGGCTTCTCATGGCGTCTCCTTCCATGGCGCGCCGTGCAGCGGCGCATTAAATAAATCACGTTGATTTATTTAACCGCGTGAACGCCGGCATGTCAGCCTAGGGAAATCCCGGTTTGAGGTGGAGGGCGGAGATGGTAGCTCGGGGCGTCCGGAATCGGGGATCGATCGCGGAAGGTCGGTCGTTCAGGCGGAGGGTGGCGTGGGTGGTGGCATGAACCCGGGCAGTGGGTTGTCGCCGGCCTCGCAGCATGCTGCCGCTGTTTGCTTGCGCTGGCGGTGCAAATCGAAGCGGCTGGGTCTGCTCGAGAAGATGAGGGGGAGGTTTTTCCGGAGCCGGAAATGAAAAAAGGCCGGCTAGAAGCCGACCTTTTTAAAAACAGATGGTGCCCAGGAGAGGACTCGGTCACACATGCGCGACCCCGGCTGCGCTTGCAAGCGCAGCCTTTCGAGTCCTCACGCAAAGCGCACAGGCGCTTTGCTTCCTGGACTTGAAATGAAAAAAGGCCGGCTAGAAGCCGACCTTTTCAAAAAACAGATGGTGCCCAGGAGAGGACTCGAACCTCCACGATGTTGCCACCGCTAGGACCTGAACCTAGTGCGTCTACCAATTCCGCCACCTGGGCACGTTTTGCAGTAGCTGCTTGCTGCAAAGAAGCAAAATTATAGCGCGTCTTTGGCGGCTGTCAACAGGATTTGAGGTCGCGAACGAAAATAATTTGACGGATTTGTTTTGGCATCGAGCGACGTGCCCAAACGTCGCGGCGGGGCGACCGACGTGCATCGTCGAAAACTTGTGATGGACGGGGTGCGCGCGGGCTGATCCCTTCCGGATGCCGGGAATGCAGGTGAGCCGACTGGAAGGAGCTTTTTCAGGAAGTGGAGGGTCAGGAGGGAGGGCTTGGGTCGCACATGCGTAACCCGAGTCACGCATGCAAGCGTAGCCTTTCGAGTCCTCACGCAAAGCGCGCAGGCGCTTTGCTTCCAGGGCTTGAAATGAAAAAAGGCCGGCTAGAAGCCGACCTTTTTAGAAAACAGATGGTGCCCAGGAGAGGACTCGAACCTCCACGATGTTGCCACCGCTAGGACCTGAACCTAGTGCGTCTACCAATTCCGCCACCTGGGCACGTTTCGCTTGCTGCGATGCGAAGACCGCTATTCTAGCGTGTCTTCGCAGCCTGTCAACACAATTTCATTCGAAGCGATAAAAATATTGCCCCTCGCGCGACGGATTCTCACGCGCCGACCGGAATCGCGCGTTTCGCGTCGAAGTTCCAGCGCTGCGCCTGACTCGTGTCGACTCGGGCCGGCAGCAGTCCCGCCGCGAGGAATGTATCGGCGATCTTCTGCTGTTCGCCGAAGTTTTGTGCGACCACCGCGCGAACGAGATAACTGCGTCGCGCGTTCGCGCGCGCGATCGTCGCCGCGTCGAGCCCCCAGATCGGCGCGAGCGTATTCGCTGCGTCCTGCGGGTGGTCGCGCAGCCACGTGCCGGCCTGCGACAGCTGGTCGAACAGGATCTGGACGACGTCGGGCCGCGCAGTGGCGAAGCTGGTCGACGCGAGGTAGTAGCGCTGGTATGACGCGAGTCCGTTGCCGTCGGCGAGAATCCGTACGTCGGGATTGCGGTCGACCGATGCGACATAGGGATCCCACGTGATCCATGCGTCCACGCTGCCACGCTCGAACGCCGCGCGGCCGTCCGCGGGCGTCAGGTAGTGGATCGTCGCATCGGCCGGCCCGAGCTTCGCGCGTGCGAGTGCGGCAAGCAACAGGTAATGGCTGCCGGCCGCCTTCGTGACCGCAATGCGCGTGCCCTTGAGATCGGCGAGCGTACGCAGTGTGCTGTCCTGCTTGACGATGATCGCCTGCGCTTTCGGCGAAGGCGCTTCCAGTGCGACGTACACGAAACGCGCACGGGCAGCTTGTGCGAAGACCGGGACCGTATCGGCCACGTCGGCGCTGAAATCGACCGCGCCGATGTTGAGTGCTTCCGTCAGCGGCAATCCGCTCGCGAATTCATGCCACGACACGCGCAAGCCGAGCGGCGCCAGCGCCTGCTCGAGCGCGCCGCGCGTCTTGAGCAGCGTGATGAGTGTCGACGACTTCTGGTAGCCGATGCGCAGCACATCGGGTGCGTTCTCGGCACGCGCTCGGACGCCGGCGGCAGTGAGGCCTGCGGCCAGCATCGCGCGCGCGAATGCGCGGCGGTTCATCGGCGTCATGGATCGTGCTCCTTGTCTGGTTCGTTGCATTGAAGCGAGCCGGCTAACGTACCAACAGGGCGAGCGGACGATAACCGATAAATTCTGCTATCGATCCTGCTGGCGGGCATAAGGGCGGAGCGCCTGTGATTGCGGCGCGTCCATGCTTATACGGTCGAAATGAAAAAGGCCGGCAGAAGCCGACCTTTTCAAAAAACAGATGATGCCCAGGAGAGGACTCGGTCACGCATGCGCGACCCCGGCTGCGCTTGCAAGCGCAGCCTTTCGAGTCCTCACGCAAAGCGCTGGGCTGGAAATGAAAAAAGGCCGGCTAGAAGCCGACCTTTTTAAAAACAGATGGTGCCCAGGAGAGGACTCGAACCTCCACGATGTTGCCACCGCTAGGACCTGAACCTAGTGCGTCTACCAATTCCGCCACCTGGGCACGTTTTGCAGTAGCTGCTTGCTGCAAAGAAGCGAAATTATAGCGCCCCAATTAATTGTGTCAACACTTTTTTGCGATGCACCGCAAACCGGGCTCCGCCGCGCCTGCCGGCGGCATTCCCCGTCATTTGGCGACACAGGCGGGTGATAGAATGACCCGCCGCCGTCAATATAGAACTGTCTGGAGGACACCTCTATGTTGATGCCGTGCACCATCAGTCAACGCAACGAGAACAATCATCGACAAACCCTTGAGCAAATATCCGTACCCCATTCCGAGCCGTGAAGAGATTCTCGGCGTGCTGCGTACGAGCGACGCGCCGCTGGCCGCCAACGACATCGCCGAAGCACTGTCGATCAAGCGTCAGGAGCGCGAGGGGTTCTTCCGGCGTGTCGCCGCGATGGAGCGCGACGGCCAGATCCGCCTCGACAAGCGCGGCCACTACCAGTTGACCCATCCGTCGAACTTCGTCGCCGGGCGCGTGCAAGGGCATCGCGACGGCTACGGGTTCGTGATCCGCGACGACGGCCAGGACGACCTGTTCCTGCCGAACGGCGAAATGCAGAAGGTGATGCACAACGACCGCGTGCTCGCGCGGATCGTCGGCTACGATCGCCGCGGCCGCCCGGAAGGGCACGTCGTCGAAGTCACCGAGCGCGCGAACAAGCGCGTGATCGGCCGCCTGCTCAACGAGAACGGCGCGCTGATCGTCGCACCGGAAGACAAGCGCATCGGCCACGACATCCTGATCACGCAGAACGTGAAGAAGGCGAAGGTCGGGCAGGTCGTCGTCGTCGAGCTGACCGATTTCCCGAGCCGCCATTCGCAGCCGCTCGGCCGTGTCGTCGAGGTGCTCGGCGACATCGACGATCCGGGCATGGAAATCGAAATCGCGGTGCGCAAGTACGGCGTGCCGCACGAATTCAGCCAGCCGGCGCTCGACGAAGCCGCCGCGCTGCCCGACAAGGTGCGGCCGACCGACCTGCGTTTCCGCGTCGACCTGCGCGACGTGCCGCTCGTGACGATCGACGGCGAGGACGCACGCGACTTCGACGATGCCGTCTACTGCGAGCCGGTGAAGGTCGGCCGCGGCGACGGCTACCGGCTGATCGTCGCGATCGCCGACGTGTCGCATTACGTACAGCCTGGGAGCGCGCTCGATGCCGACGCGCTCGAGCGCAGCACGTCGGTCTACTTCCCGCGCCGCGTGATTCCGATGCTGCCGGAGAAGCTGTCGAACGGCCTGTGCTCGTTGAATCCGCAGGTCGACCGTTGCGTGCTCGCGTGCGACATGGTGATCACCGGGCGCGGCGAGATCAAGGCGTACCAGTTTTACCCGGCCGTCATCCATTCGGCTGCGCGCCTCACGTACACCGAAGTCGCGGCCGTGCTGTCGAACACGAAGGGGCCGGAGGCCGCGCGCCGCGCGGATCTGCTGCCGCACCTGCAGGATCTGTACGGCGTCTACAAGTCGCTGTTCGCCGCGCGGCAGAAGCGCGGCGCGATCGACTTCGACACGACCGAGACCTACATCGTCTGCAACTCGCAGGGCAAGATCGAGCAGATCGTGCCGCGCCAGCGTAACGACGCGCACAAGCTGATCGAGGAATGCATGCTGGCCGCAAACGTCTGCGCGGCCGATTTCCTGAAGCGCAACAAGCATCCGGGCCTGTACCGCGTGCACGCGGGGCCGACGCCGGAGAAGCTCGAGAACCTGCGTGCGTTCCTGCGCGGCATGGGCCTGTCGCTCGGCGGCGGTGACAAGCCGCATGCGAGCGACTACGCGGCGCTGATGGCGCAGATCCGCGACCGGCCCGATGCACAGATGCTGCAGCCGATGCTGCTGCGCTCGATGCAGCAGGCCGTCTACAGCCCGGACAACATCGGTCACTTCGGCCTGGCCTACGAGGCGTACGCGCACTTCACGAGCCCGATCCGCCGTTATCCGGACCTGCTCACGCACCGCGCGATCTACGCGATTCTGTCCGGCAAGAAATACGTGCCGAAGGCGCCGGACGGCTTCGAGCTGAACACCGCGCTGTCACCGCGCGCCCGTGCGATGCAGCAGGCCGACGACGAAACGCGTGGCCGCTCGCGCTCGAATACGGCGATCTGGGAAGAACTCGGCCTGCACTGCTCGGCGAACGAGCGCCGCGCGGACGAAGCGTCGCGCGACGTCGAGGCCTGGCTCAAGTGCTACTTCATGCGCGACAAGCTCGGCGAGGAGTACGGCGGGATGGTGAACGGCGTCACGTCGTTCGGCATCTTCGTGCAGCTCGACACGCTTTTCATCGAAGGGCTCGTGCACGTCACCGAACTCGGCTCGGACTACTTCCAGTACGACGAAATCAAGAACGAGCTGCGCGGCGAACGGACGGGCATCCGCTATCGTCTGTCGGATCGCGTGCGCGTACAGGTGAGCCGTGTCGATCTCGACGCGCGCAAGATCGACTTCCGCCTCGTGCGCGACACGCCGGTGAAGGCGCCGCGTCCGTCGCCGGCGCCGGCTTCGGCTGGCGGCGGTATCGACCGTAACGGCCCGCGTGTCCGTGCTCTGCCGCAGGCGGAAGAACCCGCGCCGCGCCGCAAGAAGGCTGCGAGCGCGCCGAGCGTCGCGGTGAAGGACGCGCGCGCCGCGCGTGCCGCCGCGAAGAAGAAGGGCGGTAGTGCCGGCAACGGCGGCGGCGGCGGTGCGGCGGCGAAGCCGACCGCGAAGAAGACCCGCGCCCGCAAGAAGTATTGAGCGTTCGGGGCGGCGCCATGCGCACGCCCTGCAGTATCGAGAGACGCCGCGTCACCGGTCATCGGCCGGCAACGCGGCGCTTTCCTTTTCCATGGATCGCGGCTGCGCGCGTCGCGCGGCCGCACGTTTGATCGAAGGTTGTTCCAGTCATGTCACGTCTGAAGGTTCTTTACGGTTTTCATGCGGTGACCGCACGTTTGCGGCACGATGCATCGACGGTTGCGGAGGTGCTGTACGACCAGACGCGCCGCGACCGCCGCATGCAGGACTTCCTGCACGCCGCGAAGGAAGCGGGCGTGCGGCTGATCGCGGCCGATGAAACGCGTCTGTGGGGCCTCGCACATACCGAGCGCCACCAGGGCGTCGTCGCGCGTGTCGAGGACATCCCGCTCGCGCAGAACCTGTCCGAACTGCTCGACGGCATCCAGGGCCCCGCGCTGCTGCTGGTGCTCGACGGCGTCACCGATCCGCACAACCTCGGCGCATGCCTGCGTGTCGCCGATTCGGCCGGTGCGCACGCGGTGATCGCGCCGCGCGACCGTGCGGTCGGCCTGAACGCGACCGCCGCCAAGGTGGCGAGCGGCGCGGCCGATACGGTGCCGTACATCACGGTGACGAACCTCGCCCGTGCGCTGCGCGAGCTGAAGGACGCCGGCGTGTGGGTCATCGGCACGTCGGACGAAGCCTCGGCAACGCTCTACGAAACGAAGCTCGACGGCCCCGTCGCGCTCGTGATGGGCGCGGAAGGCGAAGGCATGCGCCGGCTCACGCGCGACACCTGCGACGAAGTGATGAGCATTCCGATGGCCGGCAGCGTCGAAAGCCTGAACGTGTCGGTCGCAAGCGGCGTGTGCCTGTACGAAGCCGTGCGCCAGCGGCGCGTGAAGGGCTGACGCAGCCCGTCCCGCGCGGCTTGCGCGGGCCTCGAATGACCCGAACGACGCGTGCCGCGATCCGGTGCGGCACGCGGCCCTCCGGAGCGCGCGACCGATGACCCTGTTCCGCATAGGCGCATCCTGCGCCGTGCTGTGCCTGCTGGCTGCCTGCACGTCGCCGACGCTCGTCGAACGCGGCACCTACTATGCCGACACGAGCCTGCACGCGCGCGGTGCCGATTCGCGGATCCGCTTTCTCGTGATGCATTACACCGAAAGCGACGAGGCGAAATCGCTGCGCACGCTGACGGGCGATTCGGTCAGCGTGCATTACGTGATCCCGCCTCAGCCGCGCATCGAGCGCGGGCTGCCCGTCGTCTACCAGCTCGTTCCGGAATCGGAGCGCGCATGGCACGCGGGCGTCAGCGAGTGGCAGGGCACGACCGAGCTGAACGCGGTGTCGATCGGCATCGAGAACGTGAACCGCGGCCCGCTCGATCCGCAGAACCGCACCTGGCAGCCGTATCCGCCCGAGCAGGTCGCCGCGCTGACCCGGCTGTCGAAGGACATCGTCGCGCGCTACGCGATTCCGCCGACGCGCGTGGTCGGGCACAGCGACATCGCGCCACAACGCAAGATCGATCCGGGGCCGCTGTTCCCGTGGCATGCGTTGGCGCAGGCCGGTGTCGGTGCGTGGCCGGACGCCGCGACCGTGGCGGCGCGGCTCGCCGGTCGTGATCCGCATGCGCCGGTCGACGTGCGCGAACTGCAGCTCAAGCTCGCGCGCTACGGCTACGACGTGGCGACCGACGGCGTGCTCGACGAACGTACGCGACGCGTGTTCGCGGCGTTTCAGATGCATTTCAGGCCGGCCGACTACGCGGGTGATCCGGACGCCGAAACCGATGCGATCGCGCAGGCGTTGCTCGACAAGTACTTCGCCGGCACGCAACCCGCGGACCATGCGCCCGCGGCAGGTGAGCCCTGAACCCGCGGCGCACCGCACGCCGAAAAACGCGGGCCGTCATCCGACTCCGGTAAACTGGCGGTTTTCCGCAATCCCGCAGCTTTACCACTCCATGACTCAAGACGAACTCAAACGCCTCGTCGGCCAGGCCGCCGCCGACTACGTGATCCAGAACGTGCCGGAAGGTGCCGTGATCGGCGTCGGCACCGGCTCGACCGCCAACTGCTTCATCGACGCGCTCGCCGTCGTCAAGGCGCGCTATCGCGGCGCCGTGTCGAGCTCCGTCGCCACGACCGAACGCCTGAAATCGCACGGCATCAAGGTGTTCGACCTGAACGAGGTCGACTCGCTGCAGGTGTACGTCGATGGCGCCGACGAGATCGACGCGGGCGGCGCGATGATCAAGGGCGGCGGCGGTGCGCTCACGCGCGAGAAGATCGTCGCATCGGTGGCCGACACGTTCGTCTGCATCGCTGACGCCAGCAAGCGCGTGCCGGTGCTCGGCGCGTTCCCGCTGCCGATCGAAGTCGTGCCGATGGCACGCACGGCGATCGGCCGGCGCGTGACGACACTCGGCGGCGTGCCCGTGCTGCGCGTGACGAAGGACGGTGCGCCGTACATCACCGACAACGGTAACGAGATCATCGACGTGAAGGGGCTGCAGATCGCCGACCCGCGCGGCTTCGAAGCGCAGGTGAACGCATGGCCGGGCGTCGTGACGGTCGGCCTGTTCGCCGAGCGCGGCGCGAATCTGTGCTTGCTCGGCACGGAAAACGGCGTTGAAACGATCGTTTATTCGGCTAATTGAAAGATATGGAAAGCAGTCCGTAACGGTATGCCATGTACCGTAATGAACTGAATGTTTAAATCTTGTGGAATTCGGGGCCCGGTAGGCGCAATGCGCTTCCCGGGCCTTATTTTTAGCCGTATAAATCACCCCGTCAAAAAGAGGGATAACCCTGTCAGGTGTTTACCAGATAGCGAAATGTCCTCGAACTCATCAACTTATAGATCATAAGAACAGTCGTAACCAGGGCCGGCGGAACTGCGGAGCAGGTGTTCGCAAATCGACGCACGGGGAGGTGTCATGGAGCAGGGCAAAGACCGGTCACTGGTCGCCAAAGTGATGGATGGGCTTGTCTCGGGTATCGTCGAAGACAAGTACGGCGGCATCTTGCCGCCGCAGGACGTGCTGTCGAAAGAGTTCGATGTGAGTCGCACCGTGATGCGGGAAGCGTTGTCGATGTTGCTTGCGCGCGACATGCTCGACGTGCGTCCGAAAGTCGGCACGCGCGTGCGGCCGATGCGCGACTGGCGCATGATCGACGAAGACGTGGTGAGCTGGCGCTTCCGGGCGAAACCCGATCCGCAGTTCATGCGCGACGTCATCGAATTCCGGATGCTGATCGAACCGCGCGCGACCGCGCAGGCGGCGGTGCGCGCAACGGCGGCGGACATCGCGGGCATCCGTGAAGCGTTCGATGCCTTCAAGGTGCTGCAGCCGGGTGACCCCGGCTACGACACGGCGGACGAGTTGCTGCACACGCGGATCGTTCAGGCGAGCGGTAACCAGTTCTTCCAGCAGATGGCGGCGATCGTACGCGGCGCGGTGCGCCTCGTGAATCCGCGTGTCGTGCAGAAGGAGGGCGCGCACGACGTCGTGGTGAAGGCGCATGCGCGTGTGGTCGACGCAATCGAGCGGCGCGATCCGCGCGAAGCCGAAGCCGCTTCGCTCGCGCTGATCGATTTCAGCGCCGACGAGATCTCGCGCGATTTCTCCGTCGACGTGCCCATGCGCGCCTGACGCGGCGCGTTTCGCTCATCCGTGTGCCGCCGGGCCGTTTATCATGACGTCCGGCCGGCAGCGTGCCGGCCACCGTCATACGACCGACACGGAAGATCAGGATGAACGACAACGACCATCGCCCGGTGCGCTTCGGCATCATCGGCGCAGGCAGCATTGCGCGCCGCTTCGCGCAAAGCCTCGCACATGTGCCGGGCGCCACGCTCGCCGGTGCCTGGGCCCGCCGCGCGGACGCCGCGGCAGCCTTTTGCGGCGCGCACGGCGGTTCTCCTGCCGCCAGCCTCGAAGCACTCCTCGCGAGCGATATCGACGCGGTCTACATCGCGACGCTCCATGACAGTCACGCGCAGTACACGCTGGCCGCGCTTGCCGCCGGCAAGGCCGTGCTGTGCGAAAAACCCGCGACGCTGAACGCGGCGCAGCTCGACACCGTGCTGCAAGCGGCACGCGACGCCGGGCGGCTTTTCATGGAGGCGATGAAGCCGCCGTTCTTCCCGCTGTACCGTCAGTTGCGCGCGCACCTGCAGGACGATCCGATCGGCGAGATCCGGCTCGTACGGGCAGGGTGCGCGTCGTCGTCGGTCCCTGGCGACCATTCCGTCTATCGCCTCGATCGCGCGGGCGGTGCGCTGCTCGATATCGGGATCTACGAGACCTTTCTCGCGGTCGACTGGCTCGGTGCGGCGCTCGACGTACAGACGCTCGGCCGCGTCGGCGCGACGGGTGTCGACCTGTTCGCGAGCCTGAACAGCGCGCATGCGCACGGCGGGATCGCCCAGCTTTTTTGCGGGCTCGACGTGATGGGGCGGGGCGACGCGCTGATCGCCGCAGCCGGCGGCCATGTGACGATTCACGAGAAGTGGTGGAACCCGGAGCGCGCGACGATCAGCTATGCGGACGGGCGCACCGTCGAACTCGACACGCCGGCTGAAGGCGGCGGATTGAACTACGAGACCGCGCACTTCTGCGACCTGCTGCGCGCGGGCAAGACCGAAAGCCCGATCATGACGCACGACCATTCGCGGCAGATGATCGCGATGACCGATGCCGCGCGAGCGGCGCTCGGCGTGCGCTATTCGGGCGAGTAAGCGGGAAGGAAGGCGCCGGGCGCGCGCGGGCGGCCCGGCGAACGGCCGTGCTCAGTGCCGCGTCGGCAGCGACAGGCGTTTTTCGTACCAGCGCTGCACCCATTCGAGGACCTGGCACAGGATCCAGTACACGGCCGCGGCGGCGAGATAAAGCGGCAGCGGCTGATAGGTCGCCGCGATCACTTCCTGCGCACTGCGCAGCAGTTCGGTCACGGTGATCACGGACACGAGCGACGTGTCCTTGATCAGGCTGATCAGGCTGTTCGACAGGCTCGGCACCGCGATGCGCAGCGCCTGCGGACCGATCACGTAGCGCAGCGTTTGCCCCCACGACAGCCCGAGGCTGTACGCGGCGAGCCATTGGCCGCGCGCGATCCCGTTGATCGCGCCGCGCATGCTTTCCGACATGTACGCCGCGACGTTCGCGGACAGCGCGATGACGCCGGCGGGCGTCGGGTCGAGCGAGATGCCGAGGCTCGGCAGCCCGTAATAGATGACGAAGATCTGCACGAGCAGCGGCGTGCCGCGCATCAGGCTCACGTACGCGCGTGCCAGCCACGCGAGCGCGTTGACCCAGATGCGTTCGAAGCCGTCGAGCGCTTCGCTTTGCCGGATGCCCATCATCGCGAGCACGACGGCGCCAAGCAGGCCGAACACCATCGACAGCACGGCGAACTTGACGGTCAGCACGGCACCCTGGGCGAGCACCGGCAGCGATTGGACGAGCAGGGACGTTGTCGACATGGAATACGAATCGAATGCGTGCGCGAAAGCGCAATCATAAACCGGACGAACAAAACAAAGGGCGGCATCGTTACGGATGCCGCCCTTTCCGGCCCGCCGTCCGGCGGGAAATGCAGGCGTGCTTACTTGATCGGTTTCGTCACGTCGATGCCGAACCATTTGTCGGAGATCTTCGTGAACGTGCCGTCGGCCTCAAGTTGCGCCATCGCGTCGTCGATCGCCTTCTGGAACTTCGGGTTGCCCTTCTTGAACGGGATGCCCGACGGGTTCGCCGAGCCGACGTTCGCGCCCGGGCGCAGCGGCAGTTGCGAATTCTTCGTCAGGTACGCGAGCATCAGGCGGTCGTTGAGCGCGGCGTCGAGTCGGCCGGCCGCGAGATCGCGCAGGTACTCGGGCGCGCCCGGGTACGTCTTCACGTCGATGCCGGGCACCGACTTCGCCATGTCCATGTAGTTCGTGCCGAGCGCGACGCCGAGCTTCTTGCCCTTCAGGTCATCCAGCGACTTGAACTCGCGCGTGTCGTCCTTGCGCTGGATCAGCTGCGCGGACGAAAACGTGTAAGGCGGCGAGAAGTCGAGCGTTTCCTTGCGCTTGTCGGTGATGCCGACCTGGTTGGAGATCACGTCGAACTTGCCGGCCTGCAGACCCGCAATGATGCCGCTCCATTCGGTCGTCACGAATTCCGCCTTCACGCCGAGCTTCGCGGCCACGGCTTTCGCGATGTCGACGTCGAAGCCGACGAGTTCGCCTTGCGGGTTCTTCGAGTTGAACGGCGGGAACGTGCCTTCGAGGCCGACCCGCAGCGTGCCGCGTTGTTTCACCTGGTCGAGGAGGTCGGCCGCATGCGCGGTGGCGGCAGCGAGCGACGTGCCGACCAGGCCGGCAACCAGCAGCTTCTTCAGCAGCGCAATCTTCATCGTGTGTTTCCTTGCCCTGTCCGGGTCATTGATTCTGGTAACGAGGGCCGATGATAGCAAAAATGCAATCGGC
The DNA here is from genome assembly GCF_000466765.1 of Burkholderia sp. AU4i. Lineage (NCBI taxonomy): Bacteria > Pseudomonadati > Pseudomonadota > Betaproteobacteria > Burkholderiales > Burkholderiaceae > Burkholderia > Burkholderia sp. AU4i. The sequence continues at coordinate 26,498 of NZ_ASSI01000128.1, forward strand.
CTCTAAATACCGTTTGTTTATGCCTATATTACGCGGTGCGTTCGCGGGCGACGGCCTTCACGCATTCCGCGACGAGCGCGGGGCCGCGGTAGATGAAGCCGGTATAGAGCTGCACGAGCGCTGCGCCGGCCGCGAGCTTCGCACGGGCGTCCTCGCCCGAGAAAATGCCGCCGACGCCGATGATGGGCACTTCGCTGCCGACTTCGGCGTGCAGCTTGCGGATCACTTCGTTCGACGCGTCGAACACGGGGCGGCCCGACAGGCCGCCGGCTTCGTCCGCATGCGGCAGGCCCTGGACGGCCGCGCGCGACAGCGTCGTGTTGGTGGCGATGACCGCCTCGATCTTGTGGCGCAGCAACGTGTCGCCGATTTCCTTGACCTGTTCGTCGTCGAGATCGGGGGCGATCTTCAGCGCGAGCGGCACGAGCTTGCCGTGCAGGTCGGCGAGGCGCTGCTGCTTGTCCTTCAGCGCCGCGAGCAGCGCGTCGAGCTCGCCCGCGCCCTGCAGCTGGCGCAGGTTCTTCGTGTTCGGCGACGAGATGTTGATCGTTACGTAGCTCGCGAACGGGTACACGCGCTCGAGGCAGTACAGGTAATCCTCTGCGGCGCGCTCGATCGGCGTATCGGCGTTCTTGCCGATGTTCAGGCCGAGGATGCCCCGATAGCGGGCAGCCTGGACGTTCTTCACGAACTGGTCGACACCGTGATTGTTGAAGCCCATCCGGTTGATCAGTGCCTCGGCCTGCGGCAGGCGGAACATCCGCGGGCGCGGGTTGCCGGGCTGCGGACGCGGCGTGACCGTACCGACCTCGATGAAGCCGAAGCCGAGTGCCGCAAGGCCGTCGATGGCCGCGCCGTCCTTGTCGAGGCCTGCCGCGAGGCCGACCGGGTTGCGGAACGTGAGCCCCATCACGGTGCGCGGCGCGTCGGGCACGCGGGCCGACAGCGCGCAGGCAAGGCCCGTGCGGCCGGCCGCGCCGAGCGCGCGCAGCGTGAGGTGGTGAGCGTCTTCCGCATCCATCTTGAACAGGGATGCGCGGGCCAGCGGATAAAGGGAACTGAACACGGGAATAGGGCGGACAGCCGGAATGGATGACAACCCGCTATTTTACCGGGAGTTGAGCGGCAGGGGCGCGCTTCGCGTCCTCGCCCCTGCAGCGCGCGTCAGCCCGAGCCGGAATGTCCGCCCGGCAATGGCGCGCGGGCCAGTGCCGCGTCGACGGGCGGCAGGTCGATCCGATCCGGATCGAGTATCTTCCAGCGGCCGTCGATCAGCCCTTCGAGCGGGTGGAAGTTCGCCTTGTAGGCCATCTTCGGGCTCTCGCGGATCCAGTATCCGAGATACACGTAGGGCAGGCCGAGGCTCTTGGCCTGCTCGATCTGCCACAGGATGTTGTAGGTGCCGTAACTCGTGTGCTGGTCGTCGGGCTCGAAGAACGTGTAAACGGACGACAGTCCGTCGCCGAGGATGTCGATCATGCTGACCATGCGCAGCCTGCCGGGCTCGCCGCCCGGTGTGTCGAGGTCGCGGAATTCGACGAGGCGCGAATTGATCCGGCTCTGCAGCAGGAATTGCTCGTACTGGTCGCGGCTGTCGCGATCCATGCCGCCGCCCGCGTGGCGTGCGGACTGGTAGCGCATGTAGAGCGCGTAGTGCTCTTCGTCGTAGTGCAGCGGCGAAACCGTCGCGACGAGCGTGCGGTGCCGCTTCCACATCCGGCGCTGCGTACGCGACGGCGCGAACGCGTCGACGGGGACGCGCACCGGCACGCAGGCACGGCAGCCGTCGCAGTACGGGCGGTATGTGAAGACGCCCGAACGCCGGAAGCCGGCCTTCACGAGCTCGGTATAGATGTCGGAATTGATCAGGTGGCTCGGCGTCGCGACTTGCGAGCGCGCGACGCGGCCGTCCAGATAGCTGCACGGATAGGGCGCCGTTGCATAGAATTGCAGCGCCGAAAGCGGTGAAAGCGGCAGCTCAGTCGGATGAGTCATGGGCAGCTCTCGTTGCAGGGAGGGAGTGCCGCGCTAGCGCTCGATTCCGGAGGGAGGCGCCGTTTCGGCGCGGCCCGTCAGCGCGGCGAGCACGCGCTTGTCGAACTGCCACGGAATCGGCGGTTCGGCTACCGCGCTGCGCACGTGAGCGACAAAGGCCTTGCGTGCGATCTCGCGGCCGCCGAGCGACGCTAGATGCGACGTATTCTGCTGGCAGTCTATCATTTCCAGCCCCTGCTCGCGAAGGTGCGCGACGAGCGTGGCCAGCGCGATTTTCGATGCGTCGGTCGCGTCCGCATACATCGACTCGCCGAAAAACATCCGCCCGAACGACACGCCGTACAGGCCGCCGACGCGTCGCCCGTCGTGCCAGGTCTCGATGCTGTGCGCGTTGCCGGACCGGTAGAGCGACGTGTATGCATCGATGATCTCGGCCGTGATCCACGTGCCGCGCTGCCCGCGGCGCGGCGCCTGCGCGCAGGCGCGCATCACGCCCGGAAAGTCGTGGTCGACGCGCACTTCCCATTCGGGCTCGCGCAGCACGCGCTTCAGCGTCTTGCGCAGCGAAGGCGACACCTTGAACTCGGCCGGCACGAGGATCATGCGCGGGTCGGGGCTCCACCACAGCACGGGCTGGCCGTCCGAATACCACGGGAAGATGCCGCGCAGGTATGCGTCGATGAGGCGCGACGGCAGCAGGTCGGCGCTCGCGGCGAGCAGCCCCGGCGCGCCGGTCGCGGGGCCGAGCGCGCGTTCGATGGGCGGAAACGGATCGTCCGGGCCGAGCCAGGGGACCATGGGGCGAGGGCTCAGCCGTTGCGCAGCGAGCGGAAGATATCGCCGGTGTGCACGCCGTAGTCGCCGGCGGCGCGATCGGCGAAGAAGAATCGCAGGGTCTGGCTGACGGTCGGGAACGCGATTTCGTCCCACGGGATGTCGGCTTCGTCGAACAGCTTCACTTCGAGGCTTTCCTCGCCGGCTTCGAATCCCGGATCGGTGAGCCGCGCGAGGTAGAACAGGTGGACCTGGTGCACGTGCGGCACGTTGAGCAGCGTGAACAGGTTCTGCACCTCGACGCGCGCACCGGCTTCCTCGAGCGTTTCGCGCGCGGCGGCTTCGGCCGTCGTCTCGCCCATTTCCATGAAGCCCGCGGGCAGCGTCCAGAACCCGTAGCGCGGTTCGATCGCGCGGCGGCACAGCAGGATCTGATCGCCCCAGACCGGGACCGTTCCGACGACGTTGCGCGGATTCTGATAGTGGATCGTGCCGCAGTGATCGCAGACGAAGCGCTCGCGGTTGTCGCCCGGAGGAATGCGCGCGATGACTTCGTGACCGCAGACGGAGCAGAATTTCATGTCGAGTGGAAGGGACGAGGTGATGCGAGTGTATCACCGGGTCGCGGCATTCTCGAACGCCTGCGCATGCCGGCCGCGTGTCGCGCGAAGCGGAAGGTGCGGATGCGCGAAGAGGGGCGGGAAATGCGACGGGAAAACAAAAAGCCCGGCACGGAGCCGGGCTTTTTGCATGAATCTGGACGTTGGTTGCGGGGGTAGGATTTGAACCTACGACCTTCGGGTTATGAGCCCGACGAGCTGCCAGACTGCTCCACCCCGCGTCCGTCGAAGAAATGAATTATAAGGAGTTACCCGAACGGGTGCAAGCACTTTCTGACAATCGCGTGTCGTGTCTTGTAGGGACGGTACGTCGGGCGCGTGCGCTAGAATCGAACGGTTTGTTTCGCCTCTTCGCCAGCGACGCCGTGCGCGATCGCATCGGCGCCGTTGCAACTCTCATTACTGCATCGACGGATTCATGGACATCGCTCACGATCTGCAATCGATCGGCGCGCAGGAACAGGCGCTCGTGTTTCCCCATTTCGACCCGGCCCGCGCGTGGGCGCTCGGCAACCGGATGCATGCGCTCGCGGCGTCTCGCGGCCATGCGGTCGCGCTCGACATCGTCACGTTCGGCCAGCCGCTGTTCTACGCGGCGCTCGACGGCGCGACGCCCGACAATGCCGACTGGGTGCGCCGCAAGTGCAACGTCGTCGCGCATTTCCGCCGCAGTTCGTACGCCATCGGCCTGCGCATGCAGCAGGCGGGCGCGACGCTGGCGGACAAGCACGGGCTGCCGATCGCCGAGTATTCGGCGCACGGGGGTTCGTTTCCGCTGACCGTCGCCGGCGCCGGCGTGATCGGCTCGATCACCGCGTCCGGGCTGCCGCAGCGCGCGGATCACGAATTCGTCGTCGAGGTGCTGTGTGCCGAGCTCGGCCACGACTACGCCGTGCTGGCCCTCGCAAGGAGCTGAGCGATGCAGCTTCCCGGTTACGCATGGCTCGCGATCGCGATCGTCGCGGAAGTGGTCGGCACGTCCGCGCTGCGCGCGGCGGACGGCTTCACGCGCTTCTGGCCGTCGGCGCTCGTCGTCGCCGGCTACGGCATCGCGTTCTACTGCCTGTCGCTCACGTTGCGCACGATGCCCGTCGGCATCATCTATGCCGTCTGGTCGGGTGCCGGCATCGTGCTGATCACGCTCGTCGCGATGCTGCTCTATCGCCAGGTGCCGGACCTGCCGGCCGTGATCGGCCTCGGCCTGATCATCGCGGGCGTCGTCGTGCTGAACCTGTTTTCGAAGATGCAGGCGCACTGAGCGTGCGACTGCCATTTGCCGGATGGCCCTCATGACCGATTCCACCCCCACTTCCGCAGCCGGTTCCGCCGAATCCGCCCAGCCCGACGTACGCGCGTATGTCGCGAACCGCATCGGTTTTCTCGAACTGAACCGCCCAAAGGCGCTGAACGCGCTGTCGGTCGGCATGATCCGGCTGATGCAGCAGGCGCTCGACGCGTGGCGCGACGATCCCGAGGTCGTCGCGATCGTCGTGCACAGCCCGCATCCGCGCGCGTTCTGCGCGGGCGGCGACGTGCGCTTCTTCCATGACGCATGGCAGCGCGGGGACCGCGATGCGGTCGATACGTTCTTCATCGACGAATACACGCTGAACCACGCGATCTTCACCTATCCGAAGCCTTACATCGCGCTGATGCACGGCGTCGTGATGGGCGGCGGCATGGGCATTTCGCAGGCGGCGCGGCATACGGGCGGCCTGCGTGTCGTGACCGACTCGACGAAGATGGCGATGCCGGAAACGCGCATCGGCCTGTTCCCGGATGTCGGGATGAGCTGGTTCCTCGCGCGCACACCCGGCGCGATCGGCCGCTATCTCGCCGTGACCGGCGCGACGCTCGACGCGGCCGGCGCGCTGTACGCGCAGCTCGCCGACGTCTATCTGCCCGATGCCGCGCTGCCGGCGCTGCTCGACACGCTGCGCCACGTGCGCATCGACAGCGGCGCGCAGGCCGTCGCGTGCGTAGCCGAAGCGGCCGCCGCACACAAGGTCGTGCCGACGCCCGACACGTCGGCGCTGGCCGACGCGCGCGCGGGGATCGACCGGCATTTCGCGCAGCCCGACATCGGCGCGATTCTCGCGTCGCTCGACGCCGAGCAGGATTGCGCGGCCGTCGACGGATGGGTCGAGAAGGCGACCCACGCGATGCGCGAACAGTTGTCGCCGCTGTCGATGGCCGTGTCGCTCGAAGTCGTCGAACGTGCACGCGGCGCGACGATGGCCGATTGCCTGCGGCGCGATCTCGACCTCACGCGCTCGACGTTCGCGCGCGGCGACGTGATCGAAGGCGTGCGCGCGCTGATCGTCGACAAGGACCACCAGCCGGTCTGGCGCTTCAAGTCGTCCGCCGATATCGATCGTGCAGACGTGCTCGCGATGTTCGACAGCCCGTGGACACCTGACACGCATCCGCTGCGGAATCTGCAGGACTGACGTCGGGCCGACCGACGCGCGAGCCGGAAACGAAAAGGCCGCCTGCAGGTGCAGGCGGCCTTTTGCATGGATGTCGACCGCCCGGCGGCCGAAGGGCGTGGCGTCCGCGTTACTCGTCGCCGGCGTCGTCCGACATGAACGCGCGCATGAACACGAGCGCGCCGAAGCCCCATACCGCGTTTGCCGCGAAGCCGGCGGCGAGCACGGGCATCATGTTGCCCGACGGCCAGATCCCGCGCAGCGGATCGATCGCGAACACGCGGGCGGCCGTCAGCACGATGCCGCCGAACACGAGCGCGCCGATCCACGATGCCTCGCGTTCCGGCGAGACGCGCAGCAGCCACGCCATCGGGATCGCACAGCATGCGCTGATCAGCGCATTCGCGACAAATTCAGGAATGCCGAGCGGCGCGAACGGCTGCGTGGAGAAGCCGGTTGCGGCGATCAGGTCGGCCGTATGAAGGAGTGCGAGCGTGGCTTCGCGGAAGAACAGGGCGGCCAGGAAGCCGGACAGGAATGGCAGGATGACTTTCTGCATCGATGAGTGCACCGCAGGCGCGCACGGCCGGGGCTGTACGCGCGGAGTTATTCGGATAGGTGCGCCATTATAGGGCCCGCTCGCGGTGATATTCGCTCCAGCGTCGTGCTAATCACGAAAGCGGAAAACCTAAGCTCAAAAAAATCGTTCCAAAGCCCTGTACCGATCCCTAGACTGATTTCCCAGAAACAGCCGTGCAATCGCGTCCTCGCCCGCTGCACGGCCTGACCGGCGAACCATCCCGATTCGAACGCACACCATGCATGCGCCGCTGATCCGCGACGCGAGCAGGGCGGTGTTTTTTCAAATTCCGGCAAGGACAGTCAAGCAGGAGCAGCAGATGAATGTGTTCTGGTTTATCCCCACGCACGGCGACAGCCGTTATCTCGGTACGGCCGAAGGTGCACGCGCCGCGGATTACGATTACTTCAAGCAGGTGGCGGTTGCGGCCGACACGCTCGGCTACGAGGGCGTGCTGCTGCCGACCGGCCGTTCCTGCGAGGACGCGTGGGTCGTTGCGTCGAGCCTGATCCCGGCGACGCAGCGCCTGAAGTTCCTGGTCGCGATCCGCCCCGGTATCGCGTCGCCCGGGCTGTCGGCGCGGATGGCCGCGACATTCGACCGTCTGTCGGGGGGCCGCCTGCTGATCAACGTCGTGACGGGCGGCGATGCCGCCGAACTCGAGGGTGACGGCCTGTTCGCCGATCACGACACGCGCTACGAAATCACCGACGACTTCCTGAACATCTGGCGCGGGCTGCTGTCCGCGTCGCACGACAACGGCGGGTTCGACTACATCGGCAAGCACCTGCAGTCGAAGGGCGGCAAGGCGCTGTATCCGCCCGTGCAGCGTCCGCATCCGCCGCTGTGGTTCGGCGGTTCGTCGCCGGCCGCGCATCAGATCGCGGCCGATCACATCGACACCTACCTGACCTGGGGCGAGCCGCCCGAGGCCGTCGCAAAGAAGATCGCCGATATTCGTGCCCGCGCGGAAGCCCGCGGCCGCAAGATCAAGTTCGGGATTCGTCTGCACGTGATCGTGCGCGAGACCGAGGACGAAGCATGGCGCGACGCGGAGCGCCTGATCAGCCGCCTCGACGACGAAACCATCGCCCGCGCGCAGAAGGCGTTCGCGAACATGGATTCGGAAGGCCAGCGCCGGATGGCCGCGCTGCACGGCGGCAAGCGCGGCGGCCGCGAGACACTCGAGGTGTATCCGAACCTGTGGGCCGGCGTCGGCCTCGTGCGCGGCGGCGCGGGTACCGCGCTCGTCGGCAATCCGGAGCAGGTCGCGGAGCGCATGCGCGAATACGCGGATCTCGGCATCGAAACCTTCATCCTGTCCGGTTATCCGCACCTGGAGGAGTCGTACCGTTTCGCGGAACTCGTGTTCCCGCTGATCAAGGGCAACGGCGCGGCGAAGGCGACCGGCCCGCTGTCCGGCCCGTTCGGCGAGATCGTCGGCAACAGCTATCTGCCGAAGGCAGCCCAGAGCTGAGTGACAGGAGGCCTGCGATGACAACGAAAACGTCGACGACGGGCGCGGCCCTGGCCGCCCGCGCGTGGCGCGGCGTCGCGCCGTGGCTCGTGCCGCTCGCGCTGCTGGTGGCATGGGAAGTCGGCGCCCGCGTCGGCTGGCTGTCGACGCGCGTGCTGCCCGAACCCGTGGCGGTCGTGCGAGCGGCCTGGTCGCTCGTGACGTCGGGGGAAATGTGGGCGAACGTGAAAGTCAGCACATGGCGCGCACTGTTCGGTTTCGCGATCGGCGGCGGTGTCGGCCTCGCGCTGGGGCTCGCGACCGGCTTGTCGAAGGCGGCCGAGGTCGCGCTCGATTCGACGATCCAGATGATCCGCAACATCCCGGCGCTCGCGATGATTCCGCTCGTGATCCTGTGGTTCGGCATCGACGAGAAGGCGAAGCTGTTCCTCGTCGCGCTCGGGGTGTTCTTTCCGGTCTACATCAACACGTACCACGGGATCCGATCGGTCGACGCCAACCTGATCGAGATGGCGAAGAGCTACGGCGTGCGCGGCTTTGCGCTGTACCGCGACGTGATCCTGCCCGGTGCGCTGCCGTCGATTCTCGTCGGCGTGCGTTTTGCGCTCGGGCTGATGTGGGTGATGCTGATCGTCGCGGAAACGATCTCGGCGCAATCGGGCATCGGCTACATGACGATGAATGCGCGTGAATTCCTGCAAACCGACGTGGTGGTGGTCGGCATCCTGCTGTACGCGGTGCTCGGCAAGCTGGCCGACGTGCTGGCGAAATGGCTCGAGCGTGTGACGCTGCGCTGGCACCCGGCTTATCAATCAGGAGCAAAGGCATGAATGCGACGACTTCGGCGGCCGCCTACGGCCCGCTTGCCGGCGCAGACCTCGAGGTCGAACTGGCGCAGGCGCGTGTCACGGACGGCGACGCGCGGGATGCGGCGATCCTCGACCGTGACGGCAGTGCGTCCATCGTTCCGCTCGCACGGCGGCGGGCAGGAAGCCCGGCACCCGACGACGCGGTGACGCTGTCGGGTGTCAGCAAGCGCTTCGGCGCACGCACGGTGCTCGACGACGTCGAACTCGGCATCGCGCGCGGCAGCTTCGTCGCGATTGTCGGCCGCAGCGGCTGCGGCAAGTCGACCCTGCTGCGTCTCGTCGCCGGGCTCGAGCAGCCGAGCAGCGGCGCGCTCGTGACGCGTGGTGAAGGCGGCGGCGTGCTCGACACGCGGATCATGTACCAGGATGCGCGCCTGCTGCCGTGGAAGACCGTGCTGCAGAACGTGATGCTGGGCCTCGGACGCGGCGCGCGCGACAAAGCGCGCGCGGTGCTCGACGAAGTCGGCCTGCTGGAGCGTGCGAACGACTGGCCCGCGCAACTGTCGGGCGGCCAGCGGCAGCGTGTGGCACTGGCCCGCGCGCTTGTTCACCGGCCGCAACTGCTGTTGCTCGATGAGCCGCTCGGCGCGCTCGACGCGCTGACCCGCATCGAGATGCATGCACTGATCGAGCGGTTGTGGCGTGAGCATCGGTTCACCGCGCTGCTCGTTACGCACGACGTGCAGGAGGCCGTCGCGCTCGGCGATCGCATCCTGCTCATCGAGCAGGGGCGCGTGGCGCTGGATCAGCCGGTGCCGCTCGACCGGCCGCGCGCCCGCGCATCGGCCGCGTTTGCGGCGCTGGAGGACCGCGTGCTGAAACGCGTGCTCGCCGGCGGGCCCGGTGCGGACGCACCGGGCGAGGTGCACGAGGCAGACAACGTTCGACCGGTCGGGCAGATCCGCTGGGCCGTTTAAATCCGGGCGGCAGCGGCCGCCCGTTCTGAAATCTTTTTCTTCGGAGCGATCAACCTGATGAGCATCACTGCAATCAACGTACGTAACCAGTTCAAGGGCAAGGTGAAGGAGATCATTCGCGGATCCGTGGTCTCCGAGGTCGACGTCGAGACGCCGTTCGGCATCGTCACGTCGGTGATCACGACCCGTTCGGTCGACGAACTCGAACTGAAGGTCGGCGCGGAAGTCGTCGCGCTCGTGAAATCGACCGAAGTATCGATCGCACGCCTCTGAGCGTGTGTCCCGCGCCGGGCGGCGCCGCGGGCAACCTGCCCGTTGGCGCCGCCCGGCATTTGCGCAGCGCGTTTGCCTTGGTATTCGACGTCCGGACGAAGTGCTAGGATGGAGCGACACCGATGCCGGAGGCCACGCATGACCCCCATCCTTTCCCCCGAAGCCATCGAGGCGCTGAAATGGATCGACCAGTTCGGCGAAAGCCGGCCGGTTCCCGCTGCGTTCGACGACGTCGTCTACGCGTTGCTGAACGAGGGGCTGATCTATCAGGCGGCGGCCGGCCGGGTCGACCTGACGGCCGATGGCAAATCCTTTTTGTCCGACGAATACGATTGAGCGCACGGCGCCGGCCGCGCGGGCGGCCTGGTGCTGCGTCGCCACGGAGCGTGCGATGGAACCGAGAGGCAGCGACCTCGGCGATTTCAGCGAGCCGTACCGCGGCTTCGAGATCGAGGTGAAGACCGAGCAGGTCTGGGACGGCGAGCATGTGCATTACCGCGTGCTGCAGGGCGATGCCGTGCGGATCGACTGGCGGCTCGTCAAGGTGGACGGGATCCTGCTGACCGAGCGACGCGTGATCGAGCGCGTGCTGGACGAGGCGCGGCGGGCGGTCGATGCGGAGCTGGGCGAGGGGTAGCGTGCATGCCGGGCAGGCCTGCCCGCTGTTGCGGTAAAATGCCGGGTTGTTTCCGCGCCGTCTGGCCTGTTGCCCGAAATCCATGTCCGTACCGTCCTCGCTTCCTCCCCGCCGCGTATCCGTCGCGCCCATGCTCGACTGGACCGATCGTCATTGCCGTTCGTTCCACCGGACGCTGACGCGCGATACGTGGCTGTATACGGAAATGATCACGACGGGCGCGCTGTTGTTCGGCGATGCCCAGCGGCATCTTGCGTTCACGCCGAACGAATCGCCGGTCGCGCTGCAGTTGGGCGGCAGCGAGCGCGACGATCTTGCGCGCGCGGCGAAGCTCGGCGAGCAGTGGGGCTACGACGAAATCAACCTGAATTGCGGATGTCCGTCCGAGCGTGTGCAGCGCGGCGCGTTCGGCGCGTGCCTGATGAACGAACCGCAGCTCGTCGCGGACTGCGTGAAGGCGATGCGCGATGCGGTGTCGGTGCCGGTCACGGTCAAGCACCGGATCGGTGTCGACGCGGTCGAGGACTACGCATTCGTGCGCGACTTCGTCGGCACGGTGGCCGAGGCTGGCTGCGAAACGTTCGTCGTGCATGCACGCAATGCGATCCTGAAAGGGTTGTCGCCGAAAGAGAACCGTGAGATCCCGCCGCTCAAGTACGACTATGCGTATCGGTTGAAGCGCGATTTTCCTTCGCTCGAGATCGTCATCAACGGCGGCATCACGACGCTCGACGAGGTTGCGCAGCATCTCGAGCATGTAGACGGCGTGATGCTCGGCCGCGAGGCGTATCACAACCCGTACGTGCTCGCGGAGGTCGATGCACGCTTCTATGGGTCGACCGCAGCGACGCCGACGCGCGAAGAGGCCGAAGCGAAGCTGATCGAATACTGCGCGGCCGAACTGAAGCGCGGCACCTACCTCGGCGCGATCGTGCGGCATGCGCTCGGACTGTATCGCGGCATGCCCGGTGCACGTGGCTGGCGTCGTGTGCTGTCGGACAACAAGAAGCTCGCACGCGGCGATCTGGCCGTGTTCGACGAGGCGCGCGCGCATCTGAACGAGGCCGAAGAAGTTTTTGAAAAAAAAGCTTTGCAAGATTCAAAAGTGTTCGTATAATCTTGTTCTTCGCTGCTGAAACACAAAAGCAGCGAAGAACAAAAAAAGCAGTAACAGTGGTGGCTGTAGCTCAGTTGGTAGAGTCCAGGATTGTGATTCCTGTCGTCGTGGGTTCGAGTCCCATCAGCCACCCCAACAAATTCAATGACTTGCAGCACGGTTAATCGATCGCGTTACAAGTTTTGGAAGATGAGATTCCAAATTTTGGAAGATCTTCCGAAAAAGAAAACCCGCCACTGAGCGGGTTTTTTTATTTCCGGCTTTAACGCGTCGCGCGCACTTTTCTTTGCCGTCGGCGGTCGTATGTCTTTCGCACCATGCGTTCGTCTGCATGGCCCGTCGCGTCGATGATGCGGTCGTCGCCTTCCTCCTGGCGATCGGTCACGGCGGCCGGCCGCATGTCGCGCAGTGCGAAGCGCTCGAACGGTATACCGCGCGCCTGCGCTTCCTTCTCGCAGTAGCCCATCAGCCGCGACCAGTTCGTGTTCCATCCGCTGCGCGTGTACACCTGCCCGGCCGTGTTGCCGAAGACGTGCACGCTCGACGTGCGCTGCAGCGCGAGCGCCTCGTCGATCACGGCCTTCAGCTCAGGCGACCACAGCACGAGCTTCACGCGCTGCTGCTCGCCGGCCTTCCGTTTCCCGATCGGCACCTCGACGCCTTCCGGCTTGATGCCCTGGCGGTGCAGCTCGCGCATCTCGGTCGGACGGCTGACGGTCAGGTACGCAGCCTGCACGCACAGCGCGAGAATCAGATATGCCGAGCTGGGGTGTTGGTCGCCAACGCTTCGCCGCGATCGTGCGACCTCGACCGCGAGTTCGATTTCGTCCTGCGTCACATACCGCTGGCGCGGCCGCGTCGGGTTGTACTCGATGCCGCGGCACGGATTCGTTTCGAGATCGCCGCGGCGCCGGCCGTATTCAAGGACCGCGGACAGGAGGGCGATTTCCTTGTTTGCCTTCGCCGGCGCGCCGAGCTGCGCACGCTTGTCAAGGTAGCCATACACGTGCTTGGGCTTGATCGCGGCCGGCGCCATCTTCCCGAAGACCTTGACCAGGCGCTTCGACTCGACTCGGTTTTCGTCGAGGGTGGACTGTGCCTTGCGCCGCTCGTCGGTATGAGGCAGACCGTCCTGCCACTCAAAGTACCGCGCGACGAGCGCCTCGACCGTTCCGGGCTCGATCGCGTTCCCGTTTAGCGCTTCGGCGCGCTCGATCGCCTGCTTCCGGATCTCGGCCAGAGCTTCCTTGTTGTGCGCGGGCGCCGACAGGCGGAAAGCCCAGCGGCCGTTCGGCAGCTTGTAGCCGAAGCTGACCTTGTGCTTTCCGTAGTTGGCGTAGAGCCGGAACGGCAATCCGTCCGGCCGTTTGCGTCGTCCGATCATGCTGCGAGTGCGTCGAAATTCGGTTCTTGTTCTGCGGCGGCGCGCGACTGCCGCGCGTGCGCCGTCGGCGGCGCGGTGCCGTTCATGCGAGCGTCGTAATACTCGCGCGCGACGAGCGGCACGCCGGCGATGTTGACCGCGAACGGCCAGTGATTGCGCTCGAGCCAGCGCTTCATGCACGCGTGGCTGCGCGGCTTGCAGCCGACCAGCTCGGCCAGCTCCGGCGTCGTGAGATAGAGGCTCATGATTCGATCCTCCGAAATTCAACAACCCACACCCACGGGTTCGCATCCCAGCCGTGACCGCGCGCGGCGTTCAAGCCGTCCCAAAGCTTGCGGAACTGCGCGACAGTGCCCACGACCGGATCGACGCGCCGGGCGGCGCGCCGCGGATCGGGAATGCCTTCGGCGATCGCCTCGTCCCATTCGATGCACTGCAGGCGCTCGGCGCACACGCCGGTGATCTCGAGCGTGATGCGCGACGCCGCTCGCGGCATATGGATCGACGGTCGCCAGTCGCGGTATTTGCCTTCCGGTGACTTCTCACCGTCGGGCCCGTGCGGGTCGTCGAGGTAATCGGCGCGGTAGAACACCAGGCAGTCGCCGTCGTATGGCCCGAGCGGATGATTGCTGTGCTGCCACGTTTCGCGGACGTACAGGTGATCGCCGACCTCGCCGTATGGGCACGGCTGGGCCCAATCGAGCAGGGAGCCGCCATCGAATGCCCAGAAGTGCGTGCGCGGGTCTGGATGGTGAAACGTGAAGACGTCGCGCGTCTCCGCGGGAGGCTGCGACTTCACCGGGCGGCGCGTCTGCGTTTTACGGCCCTCGATGATGGCGCGCACCATCGGGCCGCTGAACAGGATAGGGCGTTCTTTCACGGGCGGCTCCATTCGATGAGAGGGGTGTCATACCCGAGGAACAGCGGGTGCTTCGGGTCGCCTTTCGAGGTCAGACCGAACACCTTCACTGGCTTGCCGGCGGCGCGCAGCATCCCGGCGACGACGTCGAGGCGCGGCCGCATGCATTTCGGCAGCTTGCCGCGATCGCCCCAGCAAGGAACGAGCAGATCGGCGTCGGCGATGATCTGCGCGAGGTGCGCGTCGTTCTCGGGACCGATGGGATCGACGACGGCGACCAGGTCGTGGACGTTCGGCGAGCGCCATGCGAACGGGTTGCCTGCGATGTACTTCCGCGCGCCCCAGCGGTGCGCGAAGCCCGTCCATTTCAGATCGGTCTGGTCGCGCACGCTCGCGTCTGCGCGGGACGGGTTGACGCCGAAGAACGCGACGACGATGCCGGTCGGCGCGATCTCGCGCTCGAGGCGGTACCGGTAGCCACAGCAGCTGCTGATGATCGCGCTCATTGGGCACCTCCTGCCGCGGCGAGCCGCTTCAGCACGCTGGCCTTGACCGCCCGGAGTTGCGACCGCCGCGCGCGGCGGCGCTGCCGCGAATTACCGCTCGACCACACGTCCGGTGCGCAGTATTCGACGTACTCGCCAGTGTTGCAGCTCGGGCATGGGATATCGCCGCCGTTGAACAGCGGGCCGCCGGGCTCGTCGCAGCTATCCAGATCCCAGAGATAGCCGTCGATGCACATCGCGTCGATGTACGACGCACCGAAGTGCTTGCCGTCGTAGCCGCAGCTCATCGCCGCACCATCATGCAAAGGTCGGCGCGGCGCCGGATCTCGGACGCATAGGCGTCGAGGTCGCCGGTCATGACGAAGTGCGTGCGCGGCGCGGCCGGCACGCCGACATAGCCGTCGCGGGCCGCGGTGTGCTTCTCGGTACCCGCGATGATGTAGTTCGGCCGTTTCACGCGCAGGCAGCGCACGCGGGTGAGCGCGCCGTCGGTCGCGAGCTGCTCGAGCACGCCTCGCACGATCGCGGCGGATGTGCCGAAACGCTTCGCGAGATCGGACGGCGATTCTATCTGGCCCGGCGTCATCGCTGCGAGCACACGGTCGGCGGCCGGGATCTTCTTCGTGTACGTCATCACTTGCCTCCCTTCAGCGGTTCCGGATGCGTGTAGACGTGGAGGGCGGCCGGTAGCACGAGCGGCCCGGCGGCACGCTGGTGGAGCATCATCGCGAAGTTGCCGACGTCGACTGGATCGCCTTTTGCGACGTGCTCGACGAGCATGCGCGCGAGCGTCGAGACGTGGCACTGCTTCGGGTCGTCCCAGCCACCGCGGCCGGCGGCTCGCTTCTCGGCGAGCTTCGCCTTCATCGTCGCCGCGAAGCGGTCAACGGCCAGGTCGTCAGGGTGTCGCTCGGGCGGCGGCGCGGATTGGATCGCGAGGGCGAGCTCGCGCTCGGCAACCTGCGCAAAGCTCGATTCGACCCAGCCGTCCATCGACGAAGCGTGCTGCGTGCCGGCCGGGTCGCGGTTCGTGAACTCGCAGTAGCGGAGCACCCATTCGGGTGTCGGTGTGGCCGGCACGAGCGCGAAGCCTGCAGGGATAACCGCAGCGCCGTCGAGCGCGGCCACGAGCTTCGGGTGCAGCTCGAGCGTGTCGGCGGCCGGGTCGAGCAGCTCGTTGCGCGGGTCGAGCACGACGGTCATGCCGAACGTGACGCGGAACAGCGAACCTTTCTCGGCCGCGTCGAGGATCGCGGCGAGCGCACGCTTGCACTGCTCACGATCGTCGCTGTCGAACCGTTCGAGGTCGTCGGATTCGTCGGTCGACGGCATGTAGCCTTGCTCGAGCTGCTCGATGATGTTCGACACGTCGAGCGCTGCGTCGAGGTCGGCTTTGGAGGCACGAGCCATTTTCACGATGCGTCTCCTGCACTGGCAGTCGCACGGTCGATGCGTTCGATCTCCGCGACGATCATCGCCGCGGCCTTCACGAGGTTTCGCCGAGGAGTTGCCGGCTTGTACTGCCAGCCGTGCGGCCATGGATCGGGCGAGCCGATGCAGTCGTCGGCGTATGTCAGGCCGCCAGTAAGGCCGCACACGACGTCCGTGGCCGCATTGGACGCGAGAACGGCCAAGCCGGCAGCGGCATAGCTGAGCTGGCCCTGGTCGTTGTAGATATCATCGTCCTCTCGTGAGTGGCCCTCCTGCTCGATTTGGCGGTCTCGCTCGGAAAGTACGTCGCGCACTGCATTCGTCGTTGCAGCGCCTTCACCTGCTTCGCGTTTCGAGCGATCGCGGATGGACTCGGATTTCTTCTCACGCACATACAGCGCGACCGGGCCGTCCTCGGTGTCGTAGATCTCGATCAGCAGCCAGCCGTCACCGGTCGGCGCGCTCGGCGTCCAGAAGCTGCAGTTCGCGTTGTTGGACGCGAAGTACCGGTCGTACGTATCGCCGTCGACGTCGTTCTCCATGTGGATGAACGCGGCTTCGATCCCGAACGCGGCGAAGAATGTCTCGTAGTTCACGTCCTCGTCGAGGTACGGAACAGCAGGGTGCGACAGCATGCCGTCCTGATCGCGCACGATCGCGCGCGGCGTGAGGATCGCGCGGCGCAATCCTTCGAGGCTCAGCGGCGCGATGGGCTTCCCGCTGGCCAGGGATGTGATGCCATGAACGATGCCGATCGCGAGCATGCTGTTCGCCTGCACGGCATCCCGAAGAACATCGGCCGCGTCGAGAATCGACGGCCGCACGCGCGCCGCTGCGTGTTGCTCGAGCGTTTCGACCGTCTTGCCGACGAGGTTGTGGAGCTCGGCTTTCTCGTGCTCGGCTGTCGCGAGGGCGTTCCCATGGTCGAACGGCCCATCGATCAGCGACCAGGCGGACGCGTAGACCTGCGCCTGTTCCATGATGGTATCGGTCAGCGCGGCGGCGCGCGACGTATGGTTGGCGGTCATGCGGCCTCCGTCCTGCGCTCGGCGAGCGCCTCGTCGACCTTCGTACGCGATGCCGATCCGCGCGCGGCGCGCTGGCGGCGCAGTGCATGTGCGAGTTGCCATGCGTCATCCGTGAACGTGACCCAGTGTGTCGGCTTTCGCCCGAAGTCCGACAGCGGGCCGAGCAACTTTGCGGGCACGCGGCCGAAGGAAAGAATGCCGAGAGCCTCAAACTTGCGCAGGGCGACATGGTCGTGGGCGTTCATGCGCATGCCTTCGAGCAATCCGCCGTAGTCGACGCTGCACGATTCCGCGTAGAGGATGATGCTGCGCTCGACCTTCGTGAGCGTGGTGATATCGATGGTGGTCATGGTGTGGTCCTGTAGTTATCGGGGCATCCACTCCGTGCCGCGCACGATCCGTCCGACCGGTTCGAGCACGAGCACCTCGGATTCCTTTTCGCTGCGCACGAGGGCGCGGCCGCGGCGCTGGGCCTTCTCGAGCGATTCGTGGCGCTGCGGCTTGCAGTTGCGGCCGACGGTGACGAACAGCGGCGCGCCAGCGCCGACCGGGCCGAGCGTGAGCTCGTCGATGCGCGCTTCGAGCGTTGCCGCGTTCGCGCGCCAGGTGTCGGCCTTCCGCAGCGCGGCGTCGCGCTCGGCGGTGAGGCGCTCGACGTCGGCACGTAACTCGGCGATCGCGCGCGCAGAGTCGGCCGAGCGGACCACGATGGCCGGCAGATTCGTGGCGGCCGTGGCCGCCGACGTGGCCGCTGGCAGTGCTTGCTCGACCTGCGGCTGCGGCGGTTCTCCGCGCGACAGCCAGTACACGTATTCGTTGCCGCCGCCCGCGCGCTTCTCCCGTTCGACCTGGCCGCTCGCGTGCATCTTGTTGATCGCCTTCACGACGTCTAGGTGCGGCAGGCCTATACCGGTCGCGACGGTCTTGGCTGTCGCCTCGGCGACAGTGCTTAGGAAGGTTTCGATGTCTTCCGTCATGAGGTCCTCACACGTGCGGAAAGCTACAAGGGTGGGTGCTCGGCTCGCATATGGCAGCGGGGTAGCATGAAGTGCCGGCGCTGCAGACGTTGGCTTGTGACGGCGCCCACCCGTCACACCGAGCACCCACCGTTGAAGCCGGTGGAAAAAAGCGGGGCGAGACATCCGCCCCGGAAGTGCCGCGCGCTACGAGGGCGCGCGCGGCAGGCCACAGGGAAAGCGGTTATTCGGGGGAGCCGAGCAGGATCTTCGTTTCGGTCTGCGCTTCGATGTCCGACCAGATCGCACGGAACGCGTCTTCGAGCACCTTGTGCGGCCGCACCAGCTCGTACCAGATCGTCAGGCCGCCGTCCTTCACGCGGTACTTCAGGCGAGCAGAGAGCGGGTACTTCGCGCCGTTCTCGAATACGGGCAGCTCGAGCGCGATTTCGGTCGGCATCTTCACCTTGTTGCCGGTCGCGTTCACGTCCTCGCGCCACACGAAATCGACGCTGCCATCCTGCAGGCGCGTCGCCGACACGAAGTTGCCGCCCTTGCTGGCTTCGAAGTTCAGCGCGATCGACAGCATGTCGCTGCCCGACGGGGTGATGATGTCCGGCAGGTTGTCTTCGATGAACTCGGCGAACGACAGCTGCGTCATCTGCTTGCGGTTCACTTCGTTCCACACGCGCCACTCGCGCGACGCTGGCACGGCGAACTGCACGCGGTATTCGCGCCAGTTGGCGCCGCCGTTGTCCTGCGATTCCGAAGCCTGGAAGTGATCGTCGATCACGCCGAGCACCTGAGCCGGGTCGAGCGACGCGTAGATCAGGCTGTTCGCCATCTTCTGCCGGTTGAAGTAGGCGATGAAACTGGCGGCGTCGCGCACCTTCACGATGCCCTTCGGGCGGTGCGGGAACGAGTCGCGGTCGGTCAGCGGCTGGACTTCGTAGCCATTCGGCACGACAACGAACGGCGTACCGTCCGCGAGCGGCGACTTCTGTGCGCCGGCGAGCGCGGTACCGGCGTTGAGGGCGGCGCTGATATCGGGGGCGTCATGCTCAAGCATGTGTATCTCCTGTAGGTGTGGTGGGTGCTGCGATTACCGGTCGGTGCCGGTGCCGGCCAGCTGGATGCCGGGCAGATCAGGCTGTCGCTCGCTGTTGCGCGACAGGTTGTTCTCGACGGTGGGGAAGAAGACCTCGGCGGCGCGCTTCTCCTTCGGCAGCGTCGTCGACACCTCGCCGGACACCTCGAGCGCGTCGGCGACCTTGGCGAACGGCTTGATCTCGATCGTGACGCTGATCTTCCCGGCCTTGCCGGTGTCGCGGACGAGGGAGACGAGCTGGTTGAGCTGCGCCGTGGCTTCCTCGACGAGCATGCCGCCGCGGATGTCGACGAGCGTCGACGTGTAGGACTTCATCATCGTGGTGTGCTCCTGGTGGTATGTGGGTGATCAGCCGAGGTAGGTGCGTTCGACCTGGTCGAGCGTGCGGAGGCGCACCGACGCACCGGTCTTCGCGAGCACAATCGGCTCGCCGAGCACGACCGCGTGGTCGAACAGGCGCTTCGTGATGCGGATGTCGTTGAGGCAGTAGTCGATGACCTCGCCGACGCGGCCCTGCTGCCAGGCAATCGGCGCATGCGCGCCGTTGCCCGACTTGCGGATCCCGAAGTTGACCTCGCACGTCGCGTCGAGGCCGTAGCCGGTATGCGAGTTACCGCCGAACGTCGGATCGAGGCCGGCCGCGCGCCAGATCTCTGCGAGCAGGTCGTAACGGAACGGCTCACGAGGCATCGCGACAGAGCCGTGGATGGCCGTCTCGGCGTAGGCATTGATGACCTTGTCGTCGAAGCTGATGCCGTTGAACGAGACGAGCGGTGCCCGTGCATCGCACAGCTCGAGGAACTCGACGATGTTGTCCGCGCAGAACACGCGGTAGCGTGCCTCGGCGTAGTCGTACGCGCCGATGACGCTGATCCCCATGCCAGCATGGTCGTGCCAGCCGTCGCAGTATTGGATGCCGTCGATGCGCTCTTCGCCGCGCCCCAAGATCGCCTTGGCGATCTCGATGTCGTAGATCAGGGAATTGCCGAATTCGGTCACGGGATACCTCAGTCGTTGTCGTTGGCGGCGCGGGACTTCGCGTCGCGGTAGGGGGAGGGTTCGGCGGCTGCCTCCCGTACGGCGCGCGGCGCGGGAGCGCCGACCTGTCCATCCTCGACCCAGAATGCTTCGATGCCGCCCGGCAGGCCGGCCGGAGCCGTCTTCAGGCTCATGAACACGAGCGCCGTGTCGATCTGGCCGGTGTAGGCGAGATCATCGAGCCAGTAGAGCAGCCGGTCGCGCTCCGGCCCGACCAGGACGTCAGCACGATCAAGCACGAGCAGCTTCAGACCCGAGAAGTGGCTGATCGCCGCGGCGATGTGCGCGTCGACACGCCAGCGTTCCGATTCGGACAGCAGAGCGTACGTGCGGCCGTCGGCGAGGACCTCCATCTCGGGCGTGATCGTCACGTCGGCCCACTCGGACAGCTCGGCGAGCGCTGTCAGGCGCTCATTCATCGGCGTCAGTGCCTCGCGCAGCAGGTCGGCCGGGATGCCGTTCGGCGCCAGCGCGTCGGCGATGGCCTCCCATGCCGCGACGTCGTCGTGCAGCGCGGCAGCCTTGCGCGCGGTTTCCTCGACTGCGGCGGCGCGGCGCTCAGCGTCGCGTGCGGCCGCGATGTCCGCGTCGAGTTGCTTGCGGCGCTGCATCAGCGTGCCGAGCTCGCTGCGCGCGGCGTCGATCGCGTCGCTCGGTGCCGGCGCGTCATCTGCGCCCGCTTCGTTTTCGAGCTCCTTCAGCTGCTTGGCCGCAGCGTCGGTCGCTTCCAGCTCAGCGCGCCGGTTGCGCGCGGCGTTCTGCAGCATGGTCAGGCTGTGCTCGTACTCGGGCAGCTTGGCGACGGCTTCCTCGTCGCGCGCGCCGGCCGCGGCCGCCGCAGTGAGCGCGCCGTGCAGGAAGCGCAGCAGCGTGCCGCAATCCGGACACGTGCACTCGACGCCAGACGGCGCGGCGCCGGCGCGCACGCGTAGTGCTTCGACCTTCGGCAGGAACTCGGTGACTTGGTCGTCAGCGAGCTGCGCCAGCTCGGCTGCCTTCGCATAGCCGGATGCCTTCTCGCGCAACGCAGCGATCCTCGATGCGCGGGCGCGCGCGGCTGATTCGCCGGCCTCGGCCGCGCCGATCTGGCGCTGCAGCTCACCGACTTCGCCGTCGAGCGAGGCGCGATCACCTTCGAGCCTGCGCAACGCCGCCGCATCGAAGCTGACGGCAGCCGGGCGCCAGGTTGCCGCCTTCTGGCTGCCGTATGTTTCGCCGGTCGTCGCGCGCCACGCCTGCTTCGCGCCGCGTGCACGGTCAGCCGCGTCTTTTTGCGCACCTTCGAAGCCCGCGCGCAGCATCGGCGTGATCGCTTCGAGGCGTGCGGCGGCGGCCGGCGGCAGTGCGTCCGGTTTCAGGTTGAGCCTCGCGAGCAGCCGGCGGCGCATTTCGTCCGGGCCGATCTTCACGCCCATCAGATCGTACAGAAACGCGCGGCGCTCGGCCGCGCCGAGCTGCGCGAACCGTTGCGCGTCGAGAACGAGCGGCAAACGCTGATCCTCGGCGATCTCGCGTTTGATCTTCCCAGCGGGAAGCATGACGCTGTTCGCCTGCTCGCCGCACGCGACCACGATCTGGCCGGCCTCCGAACCCTCCGTGACGAGCGATCCGTATTCCTTCTTGAGTGCGACGCGCACGGTGTCGCCGGTGAGCGCCATGCGCACAGCTTCCTGCAGGCTGCTTTTGCCAGCACCATTCGGGCCGGCGAAGAGTGCGACGGGCTTCGACAACCGCAGGTCTGCGGCGTGGATCCCGAGCACTTTCGAGACGTAGATGTCGGTGATCTTCATGTCAGGTTCCAGTTAGTCGGCGCTGATCGGCGCGCGCGTGCGGCGAGCGGCACCGGCGCGCGGCTGTTGCTGCCCCTGTTCAGCGGCCGCTGTGATGGCGCGCATGCGCGCTGATGCCGCCGCGTTCAGGTCTGCCTTCGCGGACTCGTCCGGCACGCCGGCGATCGCGCTGCGCGCGAGGTCGAGATCCTCGGCCGTTGCGGCGGACTCGATGTCCTCGCGGATGCCGCGCACCAGGCCGGCGACGTCGAAGTCGAAACCGCCTTGACCCTGGTTGCCGTCGTCAGCTGGACCGTCTTGGTCGTCGACCGGATTGGCCTGGGTTGCCGCCAGCGGCGTGCCGGCTTGGCGGGATTCTGCTGCGGGCCCGGTCTGCGCCGGCTCAGCGCCGCGCGGGACTTCTTCGGCCGGCTGCGCGCGGCCGGCGCGCAGCTCCTCGAGCGTGCTGGTCACGGCGACCGAACCGTCAGCGCGCACTTCGACGGTGTCGATCAGCTCTTCTTGGGACGAGAGACCCATGCTGATCTCGGGGGCGTAGGCACGCTGCCAGAACGCAGCCGACCGATACACGAACATCTGGTCGGGCATCGTGAGCCACTTGCTGCCGTTCTTCTTGTTCCAGCCTTCAGCCTTGACCATCTTCCAGTCGATCCACGTACCGTTCAGGCGCTCGCCGGTCGACTTCTCGATCGTCCATGCCCGGCAGCCGAAATCGTCGCTGCCTTCGGTACCGCGCCACTCGTAGCGAAGCGTCTCGAATCGGCCGCACGTGTTCACGCTGGCGATCAGGAACTTGCTCGACCATCCGGGGTTGCCGTGGACGATGTACAGGTTCTGCATGACCATCAACTCGTCGGCGCCGAGGCGGCGTGCGAGATTCAGCGCGATCATGCAGTTCGCGACGTTGTTCTGGTAGTGCGCCGGGACCAGCGACGACGACGCGAATGCCTTGGCGACGCGCTGCAGCAGCTCGAATCCTTGGAGGTCGAAGAAGCCCGCGCGGACAGGCGGCAGCGATGCCTCGCGCGGCGCGGGATTGCGGATAGCTTCCAGGGTGGTAGGCGTGGACATGGAGGTCTCGCGAGTTAGTCGTGGAACTGGCAGGTGCTGTGACGCGGGCAGTATTTCTTGTCGCACAGCAGCGATTTCGGGTTGGGATAGAAGCGGCCGGACCGGAACATGTCAGCGGCGAACTGGATCAGCCCGGGCGTTTCCTCGGTGCCTACCATCACGCGCTTCGAATTCGCGATCGGCGCGGTTGCGACCTCCGGCGTGCCCTTCGTCTTCAGACCGATGATTTCGGAGGTGTCGCGGATCTCGTCGCCAGTCGTGTGCTCGTACAGCAGCTCGTATGTGCCGATCTGCGGCCCGTGCCCCTTCGTGACGGCCGCGCCTTTCTGGACGGCCGACGATCCGCTCTTCAGGTCGGCGATGCCGACGCCGGCCGACGTGCGACGCACGCGCGCGCGGTCCATGGTGCCGGTGAGGCGCACGACGATGCCGCCGCCGCAGTCGATCTCGAGCGGCTTCGTCTCCATCTCGACGGCGATGAAGTTGTAGCGCGGCGCGACCTCGAGGCAGTATTTCGTCGTCAGCGACAGGCCGATGCGCTCGGCGTCCGACATGCTGAGATCGTCGCGCTCCGGGTCGAACTCGTTTTCCGGGTCACGCAGCTTGTCAACGAACGCTCCGGCCGCGTCGTCGACGGTCAGGCCCGAGCCATCGAGACGTGCCTGGTCGAACACGGCTGTGCCTGCGTGGATCGCGGTGCCGAGCGCGGCGCGCAGGCCGACGACGTTGCGCAGGTTCAGGAGGTGGATGCCTTCCCAGCGGTAGGCGCAGTCGAAAAGAGCGCCCCAGCTGGACGCGCGGACGGTGTAGACGGACGGGTTCATGCGGTTCTCACAGGAATGGAAACGACGGACGTGCCGTCCTGGTTGAGCGCTGCGATCGCGAGCATGCACATGAAGGCGATGACGATCATCAGCGCGATAGCGCGGACGGGATGACGCTCGTACAGCCGATCGAGCGCCGCGCAGGCGTGGTCGATCAGCGTCATCCGAGGCTCCGCAGGTAGGGGCCGGCGAGCAGCGAGCCGTACCAGAGGCCCGCGATCGCGCAGCCGTAGGCGACCATCCACATGCCGGCCTCGGCAGCACGGCGCATGCGCGGCGCGCGCGAGGCGGTGCGCAGGAGCGAGTTGTCGGCCGCCGGGCGATAGATCGAAAGGGCGCGCATCACAGGTTCTCCCCGCAGATGCGCACGTGGCGAAGGGAATCCGGCATCGGCGCCGAGATACCCGCCTTCCCGAGCGCGGCGTCGACAACGGCGCGGATGCCGGACGTGAGCACGGTCTTCGATGCGACGAGGCGCAGCGCCGTCACGAGGTCGGGCGACGCCGCGCACAACTTCGCGTTCGCCTTCGATTCGTCGCTGGTGCCGAGCACGATGCAGATGCGAACGTCATCGCCGAGCACGACGATGCAGTTGCCGTCGTAGTCGAGGTAGTCGCCGGGCTCGCACGCTTCCCATGACCCCAACGTGTGGTTGGTCTGTCCCATGTGGTCTCTCGGTGTGGTTGTTGCGGCTCAGCCGCGGTGGTGCTCGTCGTCGTTCCAGTGCTTGAGAGCGAGGGCGATTTCGACGACGAGCCAGAAGATCAGGAGGGCGAGGACGCCCACGACGACGCGGCCCATGTCACGCTCCGCGCAGAAGGCGCAGCACCGGCGCGCCGTGGTCGCTGCAGTGGCTGATGCCAGCATTGCCCGGGCCAAGCTCGGCGCCGCACGACGAGCAGGTCGTCATGGCGAAGCGCGGTGCTACAGCAGCGAGGTCGGCGGCCGCGATGCGGCGCGCTATCTCGGCAGCGCGCGCGGCGACGAGGATTCCCCACACCGCGTACACATCCTCGATGTGGCCGCGCGCCAACGCGGCGTCGATCACCGCGCAGTCAGTCGTCGAGATCTCGAGCTTGTCGAACGTGACGTGCTCGGCGATTTCTTCATTGCGCTCGTCGCGCGCCAGCGCCGCATCGTCGGCCGCTGCTTGTTGGCGATCGGCGCTCGCATCCTTCCGTGCCGGGAGGGTGCGGACATTTCCGCCGGTGGAACTGTTCAGATGCATCGCACCCTCCAAGCAGTTGAAATCGATGAAGGGTTAAATGGGCAATCTGCGGACGGCGCGGGCGCGCAACTCGCCGTTCTGGCGGTAGCCGTCCTGGTGGCCAGTGAGGAAGTCCTGGTACCACGCCCAGCCGGAGTAGCCCGGATCGGTGTCCGGCTGGCACGTCCAGTACGCGTCGCGCTCGAACTCGCCGCGATGGTTTTCCAGCAGGAAGAGCATTTCGACACGCGTCGGCAGGTCGCCGCCGATCGACTGCGCCCATTCCATCTGCGCCTGCCAGCTGGCGTCGTCGTTGTCGCCCGGCAGCAGAATGACGTGATGCAGCTCTCCGGCGGTGTTGGCGACGACGCCGACGTAGATCTCGCCTTCAGCGAGCTGGGGAATCGTTGCAGCGGTGGGGGTGGGCATGTTCATGAAGACTCCAGATCGGAAGAACTACTAAGTAAATTGAGGTGTGAAACGGCGAATTGCGCTTGCTGCTGCAGCTCTCACCGGTGGCGCCTCGGAGAACGAACCGCCACCGGTCAGAACTGCATCACTCGCGCGCCCGGCTACTCCCGGCCGTGCCGGCTCCGGGCCGCGCGAGGTTTGTGCCGATTACAACTATCCCCACTGACGCGCTTTGCCTTTTAGAATTCGGCAAATTTGAGCTGTCGAGACGCTGTATTTTTTCGCCAAGTCCTTTTGCAGCACATCGCCCGATGCATAGATGGCTTTGATTTCTGCTACCTGAGCGTTGGTCAACTTTGCCTTTCCACACAACTCTCCAGGTAGCCGCCCACCTCTGGCGCGACCCCGTTCGTTGCGCTCGCGCATGTTGTCTTGATGAGTTCCCCAATGAAGGTGCTTGGGGTTGATGCATCGGGGGTTATCGCACCAGTGCAGCGCGAATCGGCCGTTTCGCTCTTCGCCTGTGGCTTGCATCAGAACGAGGATGTGAAGGCCGATAGGCTTTCCTTTTCGATATGCCCGCGCATATCCCCATCCATAGCCCCGGCGGCCGTGATCAATGCAGGGACCTTCCAATTCCATAAATACTCCCGAAGAGATTTATCGACTGATCTCGGCCATGCGAGCTCAATCGGTAAAGCTCTCCATGGCGCCCAGCTACTCCCTGCCGCGCAGGCTCTGGGTCGCCATGGGTTTGTGTCGAATACAACGCGTTCGATCACGTCGTGCTTCGCTGTCTTGCATCAGGTTCGTTCAAGCCTGCAAGCGGTAGCCAAACATCGGCCTAGCACGCTGCGCCTGTCCTGACTCACGACGCTGATCGCGCCGGCCGGTTGCTCCGCGTGTGCGGTCCCGGCATACCTTCGATTGTTAGAGAGCGATCCGCCTGGGCGGTGGCGCAGCGCGTTGTGTGCTGCGTTGGAGTGATAATCACATACGTGTTTTCGATGTGTCAACACAAATGTGATTTTGACCGAGAAATTGTGATTGGGGTGCCGACTGTTGCTAAACGCTGATCTTCGGCACGAACTGTTTACACCAGTTGAATGTTCCCCGAATCTGGGGCTAAACTACTGTACATATATACAGTATTGTGGTGCTGGCGAAGACGAGGGCGGCCGATGAAAGAAGAAACTGAGCAGCGCCTGCGATGCAGGCCCGGGGATTTGGCAAGGGTGGTTCATTCGACCAACCCAGCATTGATCGATCAGATCGTCGTTGTCGAGAGGTGGCGGCAAGAACACGGCCGCTGGGCCGTCTGCCTGTTGGGTGGGGCGGTGCTGGGTGTGACGTTATCGGGCCGGGAGCCAGTCGTCACATCACGGTATGGATTTCGCGACTCGTCGCTCGAGCCGCTGTCGCCCGAGATCGCGGTGTTACCGGCGTTCGAGGCTAGTCGCCGGCGCCAAGCTTATCCGAGCCAGGAAGCATCCGAAGCATCAGCTCGAACGTCTGGCTAGATTCCCCGGCTTTGTCAGCCCTGAGAATGGCGTCGATCAAAGTTTTTGCTGGCCCGCTCGCCGAACTGACTGAGGAGTCGTAGCTTGCTTCAGTATCGGCATCTGGAGTCGGCTTGCCTTCGCCCTCGGCGAGCCAAAGGGCATTGACGCCGAGAATGTCGGCGATCTGAGGTAGCCGCCTTGCGCTATTGCGCGTGCCGGCTTCCAGATTCCCAATTGTTGATTGGGATACGCCTGCCTTATCGCCAAGTTGCTCCTGGGATAGGCCGGCGCGAAGTCGCGCCCATTTAAGTCTGTCGGCTAGGGTGTACATATCACAATCGTAATAGAACGCCCCATTCGATTTGTGTTGACCATTGAAAACACAAATGTGATACTGGGGCATGGACATTCAAAAAGCCGTCGCCGACCTCTTGGACTCGGGACTCACCCAATCGCAGCTAGCCGGGCTGGTTCCGTGCTCGCAGTCGCTGATTTCGGCACTCCTAAGAGGCGCGCGCGGCACGCGCGTGTCGTACGCAATCGCAAGCCGTGTCATGGAACTTCATGCCGAGCGGTGCAATGAGCCGAAGGAGGGGAAGTGAAGAAAACCCGAGTGTTCAAGCCGGTTCGCGCTGCGCAGAAGCCGTCGACGCGTTGGCCATCGCGCCCGAGCGTCGAGCGCGAGAAGTGCCGGCGGTTCGCGGAGGCAGCCGTCGCGGACCTGAATGCGTTCCATAAACGGCTGCATCCCGAAAGCGCGGAGCCGAACGCACTCAACGCCGTTGGGAAGCCGATCAACCTTCCTGAGGACGCGAAGCCGGAAGGATTCGCCGTCACGAAGGACCTCGATGTCATTCGTTTGTCGGCATCGATGGCCGGGCGTCGACTGCTCGCAGTTGTGCTGTTCGGCAACGAAGACGTCGAGCTCGTGCAACGAATTATTCGTGCGCGGCTTGTTGCCAAGCAAGGCGATCCAGCGCTTCGTGATTGTCTCCAAGACGCAGTACGTAAATGTCGGGAAAGTCGCCGTTCGCAGGATGCACAACTTTGACCACTCGGTACATCGTCGCCGAATCGTCTGCGTGGGCGATCTCGATCCAGTCCTCCGTTCGAGGCAGCACCGCGAAGGTGTACTCGCCTACGGATGTGAGTGTGTCGACCTCGATTACGAGCGACTCGATTTTGTCGGTCATGCGAACCCCGTTGTGTGGTGGTTGAGGAAGTAGAGAGCTTCGATTCTCGCATAGCGGTGGTTCGCATCTTTTGCAGTTGGCCAGGTGTTGTCCTGGCCTTTATTTCGCCCCGGCGCCAACTGGGTAAGCAAGTGGGTAATCAACTGGGTAACGATTGATTTTTCGTATGAACCAGACCGAATTCAGGATGTTCGCGCCGTGGGTACAGGCCGCGACGCTGCCGGACGGGGAGGTCGAGGCGATGAGCTTCGAGGACTGCCTGACGCGCGCGCTCGAGCTGGGCCTGCGTCGCTTCGACCGGAAGACGCTCGCGCTGAACTGCGGGATCCACTATCCGCACTTCGCCGACCTGGTCGCCGGCCGCCGTCCGTTCCCGGCGACGAAGCTGCACCTGTTCTGCATGTTCACGGGCTGTGACTACCCGCGGCAGTGGCTCGCCATCCAGGAGCGCAAGGCGATCGAGGAATACCGTCGGCTCAGCCAGCAGGCGATCGGCGAGTTCGTTCAGCAGGCATTCGGCCAGCGGCAGGCGGCGGCATGACGTTGACGCTCAGCCACCGCGACGTCGGCAAGCACTTCGCCCGCAAGCTCGGGCGCCCCATGACCTACCTCGGCATCGTCGAGGAAAAGCACCTTTTCATCTTCCGCGATCCCCCGCAGGACTACCTCGCGTTCCGTCCGGACCAGCTCTGGATGATCGAGCGCGTGCGTCCGGAGGCGGCGCCGATCGACAGCAACAAGAAGGAGGGCGGCTTGTGCTGACCCAACTGTTCGAGCGCGCGGCGTTCCGCGCAGGCTGGCGCGCAGCGCGCGCCGGTGTCCCGTTCCACGAGAACCCGCTGCGCGGTCCGCTCGCAAGCTTCGCGCGGCAGTGGGGGCGCGGCTGGGCTGCGGCGAACGGCTGCCCGCGTTGGTACAGCGTTTTCGATTGGGAGGCAGGGATTCGCCCGACATCCGCTGAATTGGCGTTGGAGGCGGCATGACCTGGGCGCACGATGACCTCGCCAAGGATCTCGCCGCGCATCTTCGCGGCGCGTCCGACCGCCTCGTATGGACCGACATGCAACTCGGGCCGGCCGGCTCGCCGCGGCCGGACGTCTACACCGTGCCGTGCTCGTTCGCGCGTTTCCAGCCGGTCGCCTACGAATGCAAGATCAGCGTCGCCGACTTCCGGCGAGACGTGACGGCCGGCAAGTGGACGTCGTACCTGCGCTTCGCCGCCGGCGTGATCTTCGCCGCGCCAGCCGGGCTGCTGAAGAAAGAGGACATTCCGGCCGGTTGCGGGCTGATCGTACGCGGCCCGGACGGCTGGCGGTCGCTGAAGGGCCCGACGCTGAAGAACATGGAGAACCTGCCGCGCGACGCATGGATCAAGCTGATCATCGACGGCATGGCGCGGCTCGCGGATCAAAACCACGAGCAGTTGCGCGCGGGTCTGTGCAACGAATGGACGCTCGAAAAGAAGCTTCGCGCGCGCCTTGGCGACGTCGTCGCGGATGCCGTACGGGATCAGCTGCATGCGGAGCGCCGACTGAAGGCGGCCACCGAGCGGCTTGAGAACCTGGCCGCGGAGGCAGAAAACGAGCGGCGACTGATCCTCGATCGCGCGAAGGAGCATGCGGAGCGGGACGCAGCGCTGATCGATAGCGCGCGCATCGAGCTCGCGCGTGCGCTCGGCCTGCCGGCCGGCGCGGGGGCGTGGGAGATCGCCAGCGCCTGCAAGCAAGCCGTGCGGCGCGTCAGCATCGATTCGGAGGTTAAGCGGCTCCGTCAGCAGCTGGAGCGCATCCAGGTCGCGATCGAATCGGCTGCCGAGCCGCTGCCGCACATTGCTCGAGAATCAGCATGAACGACTTCCCGAATCCTCTCACCATGGCTCAGAGGCTTGCCATGTATTACGATTTCACCACCAGTCGGGTACACGGTGCGCACCGTGGTGCCGTCGCTGTTCGTCAGATGGCGCACTCCTGGCTTCCTACTACGACGAGCAAGGAACGCACGCATGGGCATCAAGCTGAAGGCATCGTACGAAACCGAAATATACATCAGCCAAGGTGGTTACCTCGTCATCCATCAGGTGAATGGACTTGGCGAAGAATCGAGAATACTTCTGTCGCCAGATCAGGCACGTGCCGTGGCTTCCGAGATTTCTCATCAGCTCGAGGATACGACCTGGTGGAACAGCGTCGTGCCCGAGGACAAAAGCGACTAACTGTTCATTTTCGGTGCGTCCTCCTCATCGGGGGGGCGCATGTCTAATCTTCCTCTCCCTCTCACCCCTTCCGACGCGGAATTGCGCAATTTCCGCGAGATGCCGCTCGACGTTCCGCGGTTGCTTAACTCCGACCTCGTACACGACGAGTCACCAGAGGCCTGCTGGTCGGCGCTTCTGCTCTGGTGTGTCTCGTGGCACGAAGTGCCGGCCGGATCTCTACCCGATAACGACGACTGGCTAGCCAAGCGAGCCGGATACTGGCACAAGGGCAAGCTCGACCCAACCTGGCACGACGTGCGCGCGGGCGCACTACACGGCTGGATCAAATGCAGCGATGGACGCCTGTACCACCCGGTCGTTGCCGAAAAAGTGAACCACGCGTGGCACCAGAAGCACCGGCACGCACACGAGAAGCTCGGTGAGCGCATCCGGAAACGCAACAAGGCGAGGGCAGAAGGCGGGCTCGCTCCATTGGAGGTGCCGGAGCTTGATGCGTGGATAGATCTGGGTCGTCCGCTGGAACGCGATCTTTTTCCGGAGGAATTTAGCACTCCTTCCGGCGGAAGCGATGTGGAATTCCGGCGGAAGAAGGTAGCCCTTCCGACGGAAGGAGGCCACGCTCCGGCGGAAGATTCCGGAAGTGGTGGTCGATCTGCTGGACGTGCTCGAGTCGGAACCCGCGCGGGAGGACGCTCAAAAGGCGGAAATACTGGTTCCTCCGGAATTCCGGACGGTTCCGGAGGAAATATTGAGACTTCCGGCGGAAGCGCCGAATTTTCCGCCGGAAGCGATAGCGGTTCCGCTGGAATTCCCCAGGAAAACGCTCTTAAAGGAGCGGAGCGGAACAGAACAGAACATGTAAACACAGCAAGCGGCGGCGGCACAGCACAGGCAGTAACGCGCGAAGACGCGCCGATCGCCGCCGCCGCTTTCGTCGAAATCCTTCGCTCGTCGGGCGTCGGCTTCGCCGCCGATGACGCGCGGTTGGCGAGCTGGCCCGCGCGCGGCGTGACGGTCGACGACCTGCGTGCGGCCGTCGCCACGGGGCGCAAGCGCCGGGAGCGAGAGCGCTCCGAGCAGCCGCTCAACGTCGGATTCCTCGACACGATCCTCGGCGATCTCCTCGCCGCGCGCGCCGCGACGCCCGCGACAGGCACGTGCACCGTCGGCGATTGGTGGCGATCGTGGACCGGCATCGTCGATCACGGCGGCACGCTCGGCGTCGAGCAGGGCCGCGACGAACCTCCGTTCGATTTCAAGCTGCGCGTGTTCGAAGCGGCCGGCGACGGCCCGTGGTGGGACGACCACAACCGCGCATTTCGCAACACCGCCGGGCCCGTCGCGGCCGGCGCATTGCTGGGGGAAGGGCGATGAGATGCAAACCGGGAGATCTGGCATACACGGTTGGCTCGCCGCTGCATGAGCAGAACGGGATGGTCATGCAGGTGGAGTGCGTGAGCCCGCGCGGCGCTCCGTGGTGGGTGGTTTCTTTCCGTGGAGCGGTTGAAACGAGGGAAGGGCGGACTGCACACGGTCGCGCGCAAGTCCGCGACGAAAACCTGCGCCCGATCAGCGGCGTGCCGGTGACCGACGATTTGACCTGCGAGGTGACGGCATGACGCAGCAATCTCTCATCGCGGCATCACCAGTCGCGCAGCGCGTCGAGTTCGTCGTTCCCGGTGCGCCTCTCGCGAAGGGGCGTCCGAGGTTCGCACGCCGCGGCGCGCACGTCACGACCTACACGCCCGAGAAAACCGAGCGGTACGAGAACCTCGTGAAGATGGCCGCCCGCGCGGCGATGCGCAGCACCGCGCCGTACGCCGGCCCGATTCGGCTGATCGTGCACATCGGCCTGCCGATCCCGGCGAGTTGGTCGAACAAGCGCCAGGGCGAGGCGGCCGCCGGCGCCATCGGCGCGACGAAGAAGCCGGACGCCGACAACGTTGTCAAGGCGTTGAAGGACGGCATGAACGGGGTGGTGTACGTCGACGACGGCCAGGTCGTCGACCTCTGGGTGTCGAAGCGCTACGCGCGCACGCCGGGCGTGCGGATCGAGGCGATCGAATTGAATCTGAAGTCAGCATAAGGAGCGGGGCCTTGAAAGCAAACGGAAAACTCACGATCAACGCCATCATCGCGGCCATGAAGCCCGGTGTTCGGTATTCGGCGCACGACCTCGCACGCCGCATGAAGCATCCCGTTTCGTCGGTGCGCCAGTTGCTCGCGCTCGACGTTGCGCTCGCGCGGCTGGACTGCCATTCGGAGAGTCGCGGGCGGATGTACTCGCTCGCGGGCACGAGCCGCTCGCCGGGCACGCACGTCGATACGCGCATCCGGCCGGACTTCACGAGCAACCTGACGGGTTACATGGCCGAGCTCAATACGCGCCAGGCGCTTGCGATGATGACGCGGGGTGGCCGGTGATCGCCATCTTCGAGAACACGCAGCAGGCGCTGCACGTCAGCTTTCTCGTGACGTCGCTGCCGCCACGCCAGAAGCAGCAGTTCCGCCTGGCGCTGATCCAGATCCTCGAATCGGTCGGCCGTCTGAGCGCACGCCAGGCCGAATTCCTCGACTACCTGTACGGCACCTCGTCGGGCACGATCAACTTCGACGGACTGAGCGGTGACGAAATCCGGGCTCAATGCGCGATGGTCGTGGGCGCGGTGCGCGACCACCTGCTCAAGCCGGAGCGCAACGCGGTGTGGCTGCGATACGCCTGCGGCATGCCGGCGCGGCCGGCGAGTGCGACGCGCGCGGCAGACCCGGGAATCCCGCCGTCGGCGGAGTGGAAGCGGGCACTGGTCGAGATGCGGACGTACCTGCGGCCGTCGCTAACCGTGACGAACGGCAAGGCGATCATGGCGCTGATCGCGGGCCACTCGCAGGTGCGGCTGCGCCAGGATGGGTTGTCGTATCGCGAAATCTCCGAGGAGACGCACGTCACGGTCCGCACGCTCGAGCGGAACGCGCAGATCATCCGGAAGCGGCTCGTCGAGCTGGAGCGCCAGGCCGTGAAGCGGCTGACGCCACTCTTCGAGCGAAACAACGTGACGATCGCGGAGGCCGTTGAGGCGTAAGGGGTACGGCGAAAATTCCCCTTGCAAATGTGGCGGACAGGGTATAGATTTTCGTCAAATTGCAGAGTTGCGACCAAAGCCCGCTGAGCCGACAAGCCAGCGGGCTTTTTCGTTACAGGTTTTCGAGTTCGTTCGTTGCTGTCTTGACCGCTGCGGCAATCAACTTGCCAAGCGCTTCCCCATTTTGCTCGGGTTCTTTCAGCCAAGCGGACGGCGATACCGGAGTGAAAATCCCAGTTTCGAGAACGGCCTTTACGAGTTCAACAGCTCGATTTTTAGCGTCTGCACGTGACATCGAATCAACTCCCGTAGCGTGAGCCGGCGAATTCCGGCACGACGATTCTACGCCGACGGCCTGAACCACCAGAGCCCGTGATAAACATGCCTCGTTCGAAGCGAACAGAAGTTGCCCAGGTGGCGCGTGCGCCGCGGCCTGCGCCGCCTGATGGGCTCTTCGACGGTTCGAACTGGTTTCGCTTTCTCGCGCCGGCCGACGGCGTTTCCGAGTGGGTGAACGAGACGCTCTTGCGCGATGGCGCGCCGCTGCGCAACCCTGATCACGCGCACCTGATCGACGCCGACGTCGCCTACCTCTGGGCGGCCGTCGAGAACGTTCGCCAGATGCGGCGCGTCGTCGGCCAGTGTGAAGAGGTGGCCATCCGCGCAGGCGGCTGGCAGCGCGCACGCCAAGAACAGCAGTACCTCGAATGGTTCGGTCGCGTGCCGGCGTTCCTGATCACGCTCGACGCGCACTACGCGCGCGAGTGCAACGACCTGCAGTGGTGTGCGCTGATCGAGCACGAATTGATGCACATCGCTCAGAAGGCGGATGAGTTCGGCGCCCCAGCCTTCACAAGGGACGGGTTTCCCAAGCTGGGCATCCGGGCACATGACGTTGAAGAGTTCGTAGGGATCGTGGAGAGATACGGCGTCGGCGATCGCGACGGACCTATCGCCAAGATGGTCAGAGCCGCGAACGCTGGCCCGACGATTTCGTCGGTATCGATCGCGCGCGCATGCGGGACATGTATGTTGAGGTCGGCATGAACGAAGAGCAGTGGCGTGTCATCGCGCAGTGGCCGAACTATGCGATCAGCGATCACGGGCGGATCAAGCGGCTCACGAACAGGAACAGTGGTATCGCCGGCCGAGTGCTCGCGACTTTCCTGGTTTGCGGCTACCCGTCGGTGAATCTATCTCGTCCTGGAAAGCGCCAGTCGGTTCGTATTCATCGGATCGTCGCCGAAGCGTTCCTCGAGCGGCCGGCCGGCGCGTCGGAGGTGAATCACATCGATGCCGACCGTGCCAACAACCACATCTCGAACCTGGAGTGGGTAACCGCGAGTGGCAATCGGCTTCACGCGTACCGAGCCGGCGGCCTTTCGGCTGTCGGCGAGCAGAACGGGTACTCGAAGCTGACCGAGTGCGCGGTGCGTGAGATCCGCCAGCTCGATCGCAGCGAAATCGGGCTGGCGCAGAAATTCGACGTCTCCATCCGTACTATCCGCGATGTCCGAGCGCGTCGCACTTGGACGCACATCTGACCCGCCGCATAGCCCTCTCTGAACTTCTCCCGCTATGGCAGCACTTCCCGACGCGATCAAGGTGTTCATCGTGCAGTCGCTGGCGTGCTTCGACACGATCTCGCGCACCGCGAAGGCCGTGCGGGACGAGTTCGGCGTCGAGGTGTCGCCGCAGCAGTGTGAGCGCTACGATCCGACGAAGCGGGCCGGCGCGACGCTCAGCAAGAAATACCGCGAGATCTTCGAGCGCACGCGCGAGGAGTTCCTCAACGACACATCGCGCATCGGCGTGTCGCACCGTGCCGTGCGCTTGCGCGCGCTCGACCGTGCCGTCGCGGAAGCGGAGCGACGCAACAACTTGCCGCTGATGGCGCAGCTGCTCGAACAGGCAGCCAAGGAATCAGGGGACGCATTCACGAACAAGCACCGGCTCGAACACACCGGTAAGGACGGCGCCCCAATCGATCAGAGGACGGTCGTCGTCGATGAAAAGCAGGTCGCAGACGCCGTCGCCAAGCTCGAAGACGAGTATTGACCCCGCCATCGAGCGGGCCGTCCTGAAGGCGAAGTGCGAGCGGGATCACCTGTTTTTCAGCCGGTACTTCTTCAAGCACCGCCAGGCGATCAAGTTCCGCGTCAACTGGCACCACGTGCTGATCGCCGACACGGTGCAGCGCGTGATCGATGGCACGCTGAAGAACGTCGTCATCAACGTGCCGCCGGGCTCGTCGAAGACTGAGCTGGTCGCGATCAACCTGATCGCGCGCGGCCTCGCGCTGAACCCGCGCGCGCGGTTCCTGCACATCAGCTACTCGGACGACCTCGCGCTGTTGAATAGCGAGACGGCGCGCGACATCGTCGCATCCGATGAGTACCAGGCGCTCTGGCCGCTGAAGGTGGCAGACGACGCGAAGTCGAAGAAGCGCTGGAACGTGCTCGTGGACGGGAAGAAGGCCGGCGGCGTGTACGCGGTTTCGCTCGGTGGGCAGATCACTGGCTTCCGAGCCGGGCACATGGCCGAGGGCTGGCAGGGCGCGATCATCATCGACGACCCGCTAAAGGTCGAGGACGCATACAGCAAGACGAACCGGGACAAAGCCAACCGCAAGCTGCAGTCGACCGTGAAGAGCCGGAAGGCGAATCCGGACACGCCGATCATCGTGATCATGCAGCGGCTCGCGGAGGAAGACCCGACGGGCTTCATCAAGGCGCGCAAGCTGCCGGGCGAGTGGGAGTTCATCGAGATCCCGGCGCTGATTACGGACGAGTACGTAGCGAAGCTGCCCGCGCACATCCGCGACCGCGTCGAACGCGAAGAGCGCGACGCGGACGGCAGGTACAGCTACTGGCCGTACAAGGAACCGCTGCACGAGCTGCTCGCGTCCGAGAAGGCCGACGCGTACGTGTTCAACGGCCAGTACATGCAGCGGCCGTCGCCGCTGGGCGGCGGCATCATCCAGAGCGGCAAGTTCCTGCGCTACGGCGCGCTGCCGCAGCTCCAGTACCGGAAGATCTTCGCGGACACCGCGCAGAAGACCGCCGAGCGCAACGACTACAGCGTGTTCGAGTGCTGGGGTCTGGGGTACGACAACCGTCTTTATCTGATCGACCTGATCCGCGGAAAGTGGAAGGCGCCGGAGCTGAAGCAGCGAGCGATCGACTTCTGGAACAAGCACAACGCGATCGGCGCCGGCGACCCGGGCGCGCCGGTGCTGCGCCAGATGAAGGTCGAGGACAAGTCCAGCGGTACCGGGCTGATCCAGGACATTCAGGCCGCGGGCGGAATCCCGATCGAGGGTATCGAGCGCGTGAAGGACAAGCTGACGCGCGTCATGGATGTCGTGAGCCATATCGATTCCGGCAACGTCGCAATCCCGTCCGAGGCCGACTGGGTGAGCGACTTCGTCGCCGAGTGTGACTCGTTCACCGCGGACGACACGCACATGCACGACGACCAGATCGACCCCATGGTCGATGCCATCAACGACATGCTGGGAGTTGCTCGGGACCTGTCGGTCTGGGAGCGGCTCGCCGGCTGAGCACCACCGGACCAACCCAGAATGTCGCGAAAGAAACCGCAGACCCGGCCGTCGACGCCGACAACCGGCGCGGCGGCCGTAGGCATGCGCACGGCCGACTCGTTCGCCAACTTCCAGGCACGGCTCGGTTGGGGCGCCGACAACCAGTCGTCGGCCTCGCAGTACACGCTCACGTACCAGAGCCGCAACCGGATCTGGCTCGAGGCGGCATACCGTGGCTCGTGGATCGTGCGCGCGGCCGTCGATGCGATCCCGGAAGACATGACCCGCAAGGGCATTGAGATGTCCGGGCTCGACCCAACCGACGTCACGAAGATCGAGACGGCGATGACGCGCCTCGCGATCTGGGACCAGCTCTGCGACACCGGGAAGTGGGCCCAGCTGTACGGCGGCGCGATCGCGGTGATGCTGATCGACGGCCAGGACATGTCGACACCGCTGCGCGTCGAGACAATCGGAAGGGGGCAGTTCAAGGGGCTGCTGGTGCTCGATCGCTGGATGGTGGCGCCGCCGGTCGGCGAGACGGTGACCGAGTTCGGGCCGCATCTGGGCATGCCGAAGTTCTACGACGTGTTGCCGTCGGCTATCGGGCTGCCGCAGGGCCGCATCCATTACTCGCGGGTCATCCGGCTGGATGGCGAAGCGCTGCCGTTCTACCAGCGTATCAGCGAAAACGGATGGGGCCTGTCGATCCTTGAGCCGATGTGGGATCGACTGATTGCGTTCGACAGCGCGACCGTCGGCATTGGCCAGCTCGTCTACAAGGCTCACCTGCGCACGCTGAGCGTGAAGGACTTGCGCCAGATCATCGCGCAGGGCGGCCCGGCGCTCGCCGGGCTGATGAAGCAGGTCGAGATGATCCGCTTCGCGCAGACGAACGAGGGCCTCACGCTGGTCGACGGCGAGGATACGTTCCAGACGCATCAGTTCTCGTTCAGTGGGCTGCCGGACGTGCTGCTGCAGTTCGCGATGCAGCTCAGCGGCGCGACTGGCATTCCGCTCGACCGCCTGTTCGGGCAGCAGCCGGCCGGCCTGAGCGATACCGGCGAGGGATCACGTCAGCTGTACCACGAGAAGGTGCACGCGCGGCAGGAGCGGAAGTTTCGGAACCCGCTGCACGTGCTGATCGACGTGGTGAGCCGTTCGACGGTCGGTCAGCAGTTGCCGGAGGACTTCGGCTACGAGTTCCGACCGCTGCAGGAGATGACCGCCGCCGAGAAGGCTGAGATCGGCAACAAGACGGTCGACTCGGTCACGAAGGCAGTCGACGCCGACCTGATCACGCGCAGCCAAGGCATGCGCGAGCTGAAGGCGTCCTCGCCGGACACGGGCATGTTCGGCGACATTTCCGACGAGTCGATCGAACAGGCCGAGGCTGACGAGCAGTTGCCCGAGCCACCGGCGATCGAAACGTCGCTGCCTGGTGGCGGGGCGCTGCCGTCGCCGGCGGCACGCACCGGTGATTCGCTGATTCGCCGCCTGTTCCGACGCTCATGATCCTCACCCTCGACCGCAAGCGTGACCGGAAGAAAAACCCGGTCCGGCTGACCGTGCCCGAGCAGCAGTACGGCACGCAGCTGCGCAAGATCGCTGATCAGGTCGGCGTCCTGGTGAAAGGCTTCCCGCCGGGGGACGCATCGTTCGCACCGACGATCGAGGAACTGCTGCGCCGCTATGCGGACGCGCTTGCGCCGTGGGCCGAGTCGACGGCGGCTCGCATGTTGGCCGACCTGAGCCGGCGCGATGAGCAGGCGTGGATGCAGCGCGCGGCCGACATGTCGCGCGCGCTGCGCGACGAGATCCGGAACGCGCCGACCGGCGAGACGCTTCGCCAGCTCATGACCGAGCAGGTGACGCTGATCACGTCGATTCCGCGCGAGGCCGCGGACCGCGTGCACAAGCTGACGCTGGAAGGCTTGGTCGACAGTACCCGCTCGAGCGAGATCGCGAAGATGATCGCCGCTTCGGGCGAGGTCGCAGCCAGCCGCGCCACGATGATCGCGCGTACCGAGGTGTCGCGCGCGTCTACGGTGCTGACCGAGGCGCGGGCGCGCGGCATCGGCGGCACGCACTACATCTGGCGCACCAGCGGCGACGGCGCCGTGCGGCCCGGCCATCGCGAGATGGAAGGGAAGGTCTGTTCCTGGGACGAGCCGCCGGAGGTCGAGGAGAACGGCGTCTACATGCGGTTCCACCCGGGCTGCATCTGGAATTGCCGCTGCTGGGCCGAACCGATCATCGGGGATTGACCATGCCGAAGATGCACCTGACCGCGCTGGGTTCGCTGCTGTTCGAATGCCCGTGCGGGGATCTGCACGTCATCTATCCGGTCGGCTGCGCGGCGCAGCATCCGGCTCGGTGGCAGTGGAACGGTAGCCTCCGACGCGCCGACGTTTTCCCCGTCGCTGCGCGTCTCGTATGACCTGCCCTGTGGCGCTGAACACGTCTGCCACTCGTTCATCACCGACGGGCGCATCCAGTTCTGTGCGGACAGCACGCACCCGCTCGCAGGCCAAACCGCTGACATCCCCGATTGGGTCGATTGACCCGCCAGAGACCGATGAAACTCTTCCGATTTCGAACGGCCGACCACGCGTGCACGTGTGGCGGCACGCACGCGGCACCGGCGCGCGCTCGCACCCGTGACGGCGTGACCGCGTCGGGGATGTACACGACCGAGCAGATCGGCGAGCGACAGTCGATGACGCCCGAAGGCTTCCTTCTCTGCGAGGGCGTGCCTATCGCGCGGATCGGCTCGCAGGACTACGTGTACAGCGAGCTCCCCGAGCTGGAGGCGAAGGACGGAATCATCGTCGCCGAGCGAACCGCCGATGTCCTGTTCAGTCCGGAGACGCTCGCGAGTTTCGAGGGCAAGCCCGTCACGATCAACCATCCGCCGGATTTCGTGACGCCGGCCAATTACATGTCGGTCGCGCGTGGAACCGTGCGAAACGTGCGCCGCGGCGAGGGTGAGCAGGCCGACCTGATGCTGGCCGACCTGCTGATCACCGATGCCGAGGCGATTCGCCGCG
This sequence comes from Burkholderia sp. AU4i, assembly GCF_000466765.1. Taxonomy (NCBI): domain Bacteria; kingdom Pseudomonadati; phylum Pseudomonadota; class Betaproteobacteria; order Burkholderiales; family Burkholderiaceae; genus Burkholderia; species Burkholderia sp. AU4i. The sequence continues at coordinate 66,383 of NZ_ASSI01000128.1, forward strand.
TACAGTCGAAAGACCTGACGGAAGTCAGCAACGGCTACGACGCCGACTACGAGCAAATTGCGCCGGGGCGGGCGCGACAGGTGACGATCGTGGGCAACCACGTCGCACTCGTGAAGAACGCCCGCTGTGGCCCGGTCTGTTCGATCGGGGATAGCAGTTCCAACCTACTCCCGACAGGAGATTCCAGCATGGCAACGAAGAAGAAGCCCGCGCAGTCGACGCTCATGGAGAAGCTGCGCAAGGCGTTCATGACGCGCGATTCCGACGCGTTCGAGCAGGTCGCTGGCGAGATGACCGGCGACGAGGGCGAGGAGCCCGGCGACGGCCAGCCGCAGATCCACATCCACATGCCCGGCACTGCCGAGGCGAAACCGGCCGTCGCCGCTACCGGCGATGACGACCCGGCGGGTACCGGCGGCGCGGGCGCGCTGCAGCAAGTACTCGACGCGATCAAAGCGGTGGACGGCAAGGTCGACGCGGTGGTCGCGCGCGTGGCGAAGCTCGAAGCTGGTGGCACGGTGACGGGCGATGAAGACCCCGACGACGACCCGGAAGACGATCCGACGCTCGACAGCGATCCGAACGGCGATCCCGATCCGAAGGGCGCCAAAACTGGCGACAGCAAGGATCTGGCCGACGAGTTCAAGCAAGCGCTGTCCCTCGCCGAAATCCTCGCGCCCGGCGTGCGCCTGCCGACGTTCGACGCGAAGGCGGTCCGCAAGAAGACGACCGATTCGCTCTGCGTGCTGCGCCGGCGCGCGCTGCGCGCGGCGCTCGACAACGAGAACGCCGAGACGGTGAAGTCGGTGCTCGGCGGCGTGGATCCCTCGGGATTGCCGTGCGCCGTCGTGGCCGGCTATTTCAACGCGGCGGCCGCGCTCGTGCGCAGCAAGAACTCGGGCATCACGACCCAACGGACCGGCGACGCAAATCAGCCGGAGAAAAAGGACATCAACCAGATTCACGCCGAATTCTGGGCGACCCACAAGTAAGGAGCCGACATGCCCTCGTTGCAAGCCTATACCTTCCGCATGCCGGCTGGCTTTGCCGGTGACCTCCAGCGCGCCGAAGTCGCGACGATCGAGCCGCAGCAGATCGACCCGGCAGCACCCCCGACGGTGTTCGGCGTGGCCGTAAAACTCGTCAACGGCAAGATCCAGCCGATCAACAACGCGGCCGACACCGCGGCGCTGGTCTACGGTGTGAACCTTCGCCCGTACCCGATCCAGGGCAACGGCACCGATCCGCTCGGCACTTCGACGCCGCCGACCAGCGGCGTGACCGACGTGCTCAAGCGCGGCTACGTGAACGTCGCGCTCGGCGGTACGACTGCAGCCACGAAAGGCGGCACGGTCTACGTGCGCGTCGCGGCGGCCGCTGCCGGCAAGCCCCTCGGTGGTTTCGAGGCGGCGGCCGACGGCACGAACACCGTCGCGATGCCCGCGAGCTGGTACTTCACCGGCCCCGGCGACACCTACGGCATCACCGAGATCGCCGTCAACATCTGATCCCCGGCGCTGACACAGCGCTTCACCTGAGCCCCGCTGACGCGGGGCTTTTGCATTTCTGGAGCCATTGAATGGACATGTCCGAACTGAAGCACCTGCGCCGGGCCGGGGCGCCGCTCTTGGCGGCCCCGATGTCGGCGGCCGTAGCAGACGCGACGCGCCGGTTGATTCGCGCGCGCACCGCCGACGGCATGATGACCTACGACCAGCAGACGATCGACTCGACCGGCGCGTTCCTGGTCGGTCAACTCGAACGTCTGGACCAGACGCTGAACGAGCCGCTCGTCGAATACACCTGGTCGCGCGACGTCTACATCCGCTCGGACGTCTCGGCGGCGGACGAAATCGCGTCGTTCACGAACTCGGCGTACGGGATGAGCGGGGGTATCAACCCGAACGGCCTGAACTGGATCTCGAACGAAGGCAACGCCCTGCCGGGCCCGTCGGTCGATATCGGCAAGACGCCGCAGCCGATGCGCCTCTGGGGTGCCGAAGTTAAGTACACGGTGCCCGAGCTGGTCAAGTCGCAAAAGCTGGGCACGCCGATCGACGGCCAGAAAGTCGACGCCATGAACCTCAAGCGGAACATGGACATCGACCAGATCGTGTATTTCGGCGATCCGCAGCTCGGCTTCACGGGGCTGGTGAACTCGAACGGCGCGGTCGCGAGCGTGACGAACGTTCCGAATGGCGCGAAGGGCACGCCGCAGTGGACGACGAAGACGCCGGACGAAATCCTCGCCGACGTCAATGAGATCCTCACGTCGGCATGGCAGGCGTCCGGCTGGAAGGTCAAGCCGAATCGGCTCATGCTGCCGCCGGCTCAGCTCGGATGGGTCGCGTCGCAGGTCATCAGCTCGGCCGGCAACAAGTCGATCCTGACCTACCTGCTCGAGAACAACATCTGCACGCAGCAGGGCGTGAAGCTCGAGATTCTGCCGCTGAAGTGGCTGATCGGCGCCGGCGTCGGTGGCACGCCGGGCACGCTCGGCACGGTGGACCGGATGGTCGCGTACAACAGCGACAAGAAGTACGTCCAGTACCCGATGACCGACCTGCAACGCACGCCGCTGGAATACCGCTCGCTGTTCCAGATCACGACCTACTGGTCGCGCCTGGGCCAGATCGAGTGGCGCTACGGCGTGACGGCGGCTTACCGGGACGGGATCTGACATGCCGAAACTCTACGTCCATACGGCGTTCACGCTGCGGCACGACGACGGCGCGCTGGAGCATTTCCCGGCCGGCGAGCGCGATTTCCCGGAACTCGTTGCTGCGCACTGGTACGTGAAGCACCACACGCGCGAGCCGGGCGACGCGACGCCGGCGGCGGCCGTCGCGCCGGCCGACGGAGCAGAACTCGCCGCGGCGCGCGCGGCACTGGAAGCGCAGGCCGCGCAACTGGCGTCCGCGCGCGAAGATGCCTCGAAAGAGGCTGCTCGCCTCGCCGAGCTGCGTGTCGAGCTCGAGACGTTTGGCAAGGATCTCGACGCGCGCGCTGGCGAGCTCGACGGGCGCGAGGCGGCGATCGGTGCACGTGAGCAGGAGCACGCTGCTGCCGCCCGGGAACATGCCGAGCGCGTCGCGGCTTTCGAAGCCGCACAGAAGGCGTCCCAGTCGGACGCCGGCAGTCAGCGCGGGAACGGGAAGAAGGCATAATTGCCTGCCGGCGGCGCGCCGCAAATCGGCGGCCGCCGGCCCCGCTCAATCGAATAGGTGACCAGTGGACATCGCCCAGTTTCGCCAGACGTTCCCTGAATTCGCGAACACGACGCTTTACCCGGATCCTGTCGTCCAGATCTGGTTGACTGTCGCGGTGTCGCTCGTGAATCCGTTGCGGTGGATGGAGCTGACCGACATCGGCATCGGCTTGGTCACCGCGCACCATCTCGCGATCGGGATGCGCGACCAGAATACGGCAGCAGTAGGGGGCGTCCCCGGTCAGGTTACCGGCCCACAGACGTCCAAGTCCGTCGACAAGGTCAGCGCCAGCCAGGACACCAGCGCCGTAACGTTCGACGATGCCGGATTCTGGAACAGCACGATGTACGGCGTTCGCTATTACACCCTTGCGCGATCGATGGGCGCAGGTGGATTGCAGATCTAGGGCAAGACGGTCGAGGTCGCCATGGTCGTGAAGATGACGAAGGACAACCTCGACGCGGTACTCAAGTCGATCAGCTCGCTCGTCCAGCAACAAGTGCTGGTTGGCGTGCCCGACAGCACCGCCGGCCGCAAGGATGAAGGCGAGCCGATCAGCAACGCGGAAATCGGCTACATCATGGAGACCGGCTCGCCGGCGAACAACGTGCCGGCGCGGCCGCATCTCGTGCCGGGCGTCGAACACGTGCTGCCGGCCGTGACCGCGCAGTTGCAGCACGGCGTCGGCGCGGCGCTCGACGGCAAGATCGAGAAGGTCGAGCAGCGGCTTCACTCTGCCGGCACGTTGGCCGTGTCGTCGGTCCGGCTGACGATCAGGAACAACATCCCGCCGCCGCTGGCGCCGTCGACCGTCGCGAACCGCTACCGGCAGCGCCGCACGAAGGGGCCGCGAAAGGCCGAGAAGGACTATGCCGCGCTGATCGACGCCGGCGCGCAGGCGGCAGGCATGAGCCTGACCGAGATCCAGTCGGCGGCCGGCATCATCCCGCTGATCAACACCGGCGAGTATCTGAAGTCGATCACCTACGTGGTGCGGCGCCGGAAGAAGTAACTCAACACCTCAGACCTGATGGGCCGCCGCGTGCGGCCCTTTTGCATTGGAGTCGCGCATGGCGTTCCTCGACGTAACCGACGTCCTGCTCGATCCGGATTTCATGGACATGGGCCTGATCTGCAATCGCATGACGCAGACGGTTGATGGCCACGGCCGCGCGCAGAACACCGCGGCGTCGACGCAGTTCGCCGCTGTCGTGACGAGCGACAAGGGCGACATCCTGCACCGCAACGCGGACGGCAGCCGAATCATCGGCTCGATCACGCTGCACACGATGTTCCGGCTGATGGACGGCAGCGCTGGTTACGACGCCGACGAAGTCGTGTGGTCGGGCCGTACTTACACCGTCGTCAACGTGAATGACTACTCGCACTTCGGCCGCGGCTTCGTCTGCGCGACGTGCGACCTGAAACCGCTTTCCGGATGACCCCATGAACGACAGCTCGACCGGCGGATACCTGGCGCCAGCCGTCGATACGCCGCCGGATGAGGACGATGCCCTAGACGACCTGGTGCACGACCTGGTCGCGGGCGTCACGGCGCTCCCTCCTGACCTCGTGCGGCCGCGCTGGCAGCCGGTCGTCGCGAAGCAGCCCGAGCCGGGCGTCAACTGGTGCGCGTTCGGGATCCAGACCCAGACGCCGGACGCGAGCCCCGCGATCGTGCACAACGGCGCGAACGAAGGCAGCGACACATACATCCGCCACCAGGATCTCGAAGTGCTCTGCACGTTCTACGGGCCGGCGGCCAAGGGCTATGCGCAGCGGCTCGCCGACGGTCTGGCGCTCCCGCAGAACCGCGAGCAGCTCCAGCTGCTCGACATGGCGTTCGTGAACGTCTCCGAGATTCGCGCGGCGCCGGACCTGGTCAACCAGCAATGGGTGAGGCGGTACGACATGACCGTGAAGCTGCGCCGCAAGGTCTCGCGCACGTACGCGGTCCTGAACCTGAAGTCAGTGCAGGCGTCGACGACGACAGACGCGTCGCCGCCGGTCACATCCACCATAAACGTCAACCTGTAGGGGATCAGCATGTCCAACGGACTGCCGGTATCGCGCCGCATCAACGTGACGCTCAGCCTCGCGGCGCTTGCGGCGCAGGGCGCGAACCTGAACACCGCGCTCATTCTGGGCGCATCGACGGTGATCGACACGAACGAGCGGATGCGCCCGTATGCCGGGATCACCGACGTGGCGGCCGACTACGGCACCGCGGCCCCGGAATATCTCGCTGCCGCGCTGTACTTCGGCCAGACGCCGAAGCCGCAGAGCGTGTGCATCGGCCGCTGGGCAAAGACGGCGACGTCGGGCTCGCTGCGTGGCGGCGTGCTGTCGGCGGCGCAGCAGGCGCTCGCGCAGTGGCAGGCGATCACGAACGGCGCGTTCAACATCACGATCGACGGCACCGCGCGCAATGTATCCGCGCTGAATTTCTCGGGGGCATCGAACCTGAACGGGGTGGCATCGATCGTGCAGGCGGCGATCGCCTCGTATGCGACGGTCGTGTGGACCGGCAGCCAGTTCCAGGTGACGAGCAAGTCGAGCGGGATCGGCGCGGCCGCGAGCGGCACGATCACGCTGACGGCGAACCCCGCCGCGAACGATACGGTCACCATCAACGGCACCGCCGTGACGTTCGTCTCTGCCGCGCCGGCCGGCAGCCAGGTGCTGATCGGCGCCAGCGCGGCGGCCACGGCGGCCAACCTGCAGGCGTTCCTCGCCGCTTCGACGGACGCCAACCTGTCGCAGTGCAGCTACGCGACGATCGGCTCTGTCACGACGGTGACGGCGATCGCGGCGGGCAACGCCGGCAACGCGATCACGCTCGCGAAGTCGAGCAGCGCCATCACGCTTTCGGGCGCCACGCTCGCCGGCGGCGTCGCTGCGTCCACGGTCAGCTACGCGACTGCGCCCGGCTCCGGTACTGACGTTTCGGCGATGCTTGGCCTGACGAGCGCGCTCGCGTCGGCACCGGTGAACGGGATCGCGGCCGAGCAGCCGACGGCCGCGGTCGCGATCTTCCTCGACCGCTTCGCGAACCAGTTCCTCGGTCTCGAAATCGCTGACACGGCGGTGACGGACGATCAACACGTCGCGGTTGCGGCGATGGTCGAGGCCGACCAGGCGCACATCTACGGGATCACGACCCAGAATCCTCAGGCGCTGGACTCGACCGTGACGACCGACCTGGCGAGCCGTCTCAAGGCGCTCGGCTACCAGTACTCGGTGATCCAGTACTCGAGCGCGAGCCCGTACGCAATCAGCTCGTTCCTTGGTCGTCTGCTGACCGTCGATTTCAACGGCAACAGCACGACGATCACGATGGACTACAAGCAGGAGCCTGGCATCGTCGCCGAAACGCTGTCGACGTCGCAGGCCAACGCGCTGCAGGCGAAGAACTGCAACGTCTTCGCGGCGTACCAGAACAACACGGCGATCGTGCAGTACGGCGTCACGCCGAGCGGCATCTTCGTCGACTCGATCTACAACGCGATCTGGTTCAAGAACGCGGTCCAGACCGAGGTCTACAACCTGCAGTACCAGAGCCCGACGAAGATCCCGCAGACGGACGCTGGCAACGCGCTGATCGCTGGCGCGATCTCGTCGGTGTGCGACCAGGCCGTGACGAACGGCTATCTCGCGCCGGGCGTCTGGAACTCGGCCGGCTTCGGCGCGATCGTGCAGGGGCAGACGCTGTCGAAAGGCTACTACGTGTACGCACCGCCGATCTCGTCGCAATCGCAGGCGGATCGCGAGGCACGCAAGTCCGTTTCGTTTCAGGTCGCGGCGAAGGAGGCGGGCGCGATCGGCGACGTCGACATCGCGCTCACCGTCAACCGGTAAAGGAAGAAAAACACCATGAGCACCTACAGCTTTGTGGACGTCACGGCAACGATCGTCGGGCCGACGGGCGTGTTCTCGCTCGGGTATGGCGAAGCCACGGCCGAGGAAGGCATCGTGATCGCGCGCGCCGGCGACAAGAACACGATGACCATCGGCTCGGACGGTGAGGGCATGCACAGCCTGCACGCCGACAAGTCCGGGCAGGTAACACTCCGCTATCTGAAGACCGCGCCCGTCAACGCCAAGCTGATGGCGATGTACGACGCTCAGTCGCTGTCGAGCGCCCTCTGGGGCAAGAACCTGATCGAGGTCTCACAGACGGCGGCCGGCGACGTCATCACGGCGCGCAGCTGCGCGTTCAAGAAGGCGCCGGACCTGCGCTACGCGAAGGACGGCGACATCGTCGAATGGATCTTCGACTCAATCAAGATCGACAGCCTGCTGGGTCAGTACTAGTCGTCTCGCGTGTGTGTGAGCTTCGCAAATTCTCGTCGCGCGAGAGTGGCGGCACCACAAAATGCAGCGTATGCCTCGGCTTCAGTGTCGTAGGAGCCTAGGTAGACGTTCTCGCCTCGATGGCTGATTTGCGCAAGCCACCTGTCGCCGCGTCGCTTCGTGCCGCGCATGTTGTCGTAGTCGAAGACAGTATTGGCCGCGTTCTTTAGGCGCGTTGCTTCTCGAAGATTCTCCGCGCGGTTGTCTTCTTTAATGCCATTGACGTGATCGATTTCAGCAACCGGGAATCGGCCATGGTGAAGTGCGAACGCAATTCGGTGAGCGTAGACCATCACCCGCTTGCCGTTTTCGTCCTTGAACGGAAGCATGAGATAGCCGTTCGCTACGCGGCCGCCCGCAATTTTTCCCGCATACAAGCTGTTGAAGCGTTGTGCGACGGACTTGGTGCTGAAGTGGGACTCGGGGCGGACTCGCCATGTCAGATGACCCGATTGCGGGTCGTAATCAAGGCACTCGCGAAGATACTCAATCGGCAGCTCACGCATTGAAACCTCAAGGTATATATGAACAAGAACATTATCTATTTTGATAGATGCTCGGTCAACGGATTGCGGAGCTGAACATGGCGACGGAAATCGAACTGAGCGGTAAGCGGTACCAGATCGGGCGCCTGAACGCGATGCAGCAGTTCCACGTGAGCCGCCGCATCGCGCCGATCATCCCGTCGATGATCCCGGTGCTGATGAAGTTCTACGCTGAAATCGAGCGCACGCGCAACGCTGCCGCGAACGCGGCGCTCGGCGCGCTCGCAGCCGGAGAGGATGCTCCGTCGTCAGCAGAGCAGCGCGACGTTCTCGGCCTCGTCGACACGATCGCGCCCGTGCTGCAGCCGTTTGCCGATGCGCTGGCCGGCCTGAAGGACGAGGACGCTGAATACGTCTTCGGCACCTGCCTGTCGGTGGTCGAGCGGCAGCACCAGAACGGCTGGGCGAAGGTCTGGTCGGCGGCGCACAAGACGTCGATGTTCGACGACATGGACATCGGCTCGATGTTGCCCCTGGTCGTACGCGTCGTGGTCGAGAACCTTGGCCCTTTTATCAACGGGCTGCTTACCAGCCAAGCGAGCAGCCCGGCGCAGACTACGGGTGGCTGAAGTCGCTGCCCGGCGGGGAGGACTGGCTGCTTGCGCCCGTGCACGCGCAGATGTGCCGGTTCGAGTCGCTGAAGGACGGGACGCTCGACCTGGCCGACGTCGCGCTGATGAACGATTCACTCGCCGTCCGGGCGGACAACGAAGCGGCCGCGCGCCGCAGGCAGGAAAGAGAAAATGGCTGAATCGGTCGTCATTCGCGAGTTCCTGGTCGCTCTCGGCTTCAAGGTCGACGAGAAGGGCCTGAAGAACTTCACGGAAGGCGTCGAGGGGGCGACGAAGGGTGTCACGCGCCTGATCACCACGATCTCCGGCGCGGCACTGACGCTCGGCGCCGGCGTATCGGCGTTCGCGTCGAAGCTCGAACGGCTGTATTTCGTGTCGCAGCGCACCGGCGCCGCAGCGACGAGCCTGCGCGCATTCGACTTCGCCGCGCGCAATCTCGGCGTGTCGACCGATGCTGCGTTCAGCACGATCGAGAATCTCGCACGCTTCCTGCGGAACAACCCGGCCGGCGAGAGCTATCTCGCTAGCCTGGGCGTGCAGACGCGTAACGCGAACGGCGAGCTGCGCGATACAGTCGACATCATGTCGGACCTCGGCGGCGCGCTGGCGAAGATGCCGACGTGGCGCTCGGCTCAGTACGCGAACATCTTCGGTATCGACGAGAACCTGATGCTCGCGATGCGCAACGGGGACTTCGAGAAGTTCCTGAAGCAGTATCGCGAGATGTCGGCGACGAGCGGCCTCGACAAGGCGGCCGAGGACTCGCACCAGTTCATGGTGCGACTGCGCGAGATCGGCACGTCGTTCGAGAACCTCGGCATCCGCGTCGAAGGGGTGATGCTCCAGAAGATCGGGCCGCAGCTCGATCACTTCCAGAAGTGGATGGACGAGCACGGAGAGGAAATCGCGCGCCGGGTCGGCGACATTGCGAGCGCATTCGTGAATGCGGCGGCCGCCATGGGGCCGCCGCTGAAGTGGCTCGCCGACGAGTTCCTCGAGCTGGACAAGGCGACCGACGGTTGGTCGACGAAGCTGCTGTTCCTGGTCGGCATCTTCAAGGTGCTGGGCGGCTTCCAGATCATCGGCGGCATCTGGAAGATGGTCGCGGCGCTGCGCGCCATGGGTGGCGCCGCAGCGGCGGCTTCGACGGCTGGCGCGGCTGCGGGCGCCGGCGGGTTGCTCGGACGTCTGCTGCCGTTCGCGGCACGGCTCGCTGGTGGCCTTGGTCTGTTGCTGCACAGCGACGACCTGAACAGCGGCGAGGACGAAGAGCTGCGCCGGCGGCAGGCCCTAGGGCCGACGATCGACGGGCAGCAGCCGGGCGGATCGCAGGCTTCGCCGCCGCCCGCGCCCGCGCCGACTCCCGCGCAGCCCGGCCCGGCAACGGCGAACGGCGGCAGCAAACTATCGGCGCCTGGTCTCATAGATCGCGTGCGCGCGGCGATCGCCGCGGCGAAGGAGTCGGAGCGCAAGTACGGTGTGCCCTGGCTGGTCACGTTCGCGCAATGGGCGCTCGAAAGCGGGTTCGGTAGCAGCGGCCTGTCGAAGCGGAGCAACAACCCGTTCAGCATCCAGGCGACCAAAGGTCAGGACTTCGTGTGGGGCCTTGATCACCGGGCAGACGGCACGCCGTACCAGGCGAAGTTCCGCCGGTTCAAGACGCTCGAAGAAGCCTTCGATGCGCACGCGCAACTGCTCGCGAAGGGAAAGCCCTATGCGAAAGCGCGCCAGGTGATGGGCAACGCGTTTTCGTTCGCCGACGCGCTCACCGGCGTCTATGCCGAGGATCGCAACTACGGCACGAAGCTCAAGAAGATCATGTCGAACGCGCTGCAAAATCCCGACTGGCTCGCGCCGGCCGCCGGCCAGAGTGGCGCGTCGAACCGCGTCGAGATCAACCAGGACGTCAAGATCCAGGTGAGCGGATCGAGCGACCCTGATGCGACGGCACGATCTGTCGCGCGCGAGCAGAAGGGCGTAGCAGATGCTACGACCCGGACCATGAAGGGGGCTCTGACGTGAGCACGCTTTCCGACATCCTCGACGTCACGCTCGTCGGCAGCAAGAAAATCGGGAGCGTGACGATCTCGGCTGCCATCGAAGAGGTGTACAGCGACGAGGTCATCGTCACGGAGCATCCGGTCGAAAACGGCGCGCCGGTGAACGATCACGCGTTCATGCGGCCGCGCGAGATCCTGATGAAGTGCGGATGGAGCAATGCCGACTATCAGGCATTGCTCGGCTCTGCCGTCGCGTCATTCGACGACACCGGCGCGAACACGATGGCGACCGGCACATATGTCGATGCGATCTACAGCCAACTGCTGAAGATCCAAAGCGTCCGGCTGCCGATCGATGTCGTGACGACGCGCCGGAAGTACTCGAACATGCTGATCACTGGACTGTCGGTCGTTACCGACCAGAAGTCCGGATCGGCGCTGATGCTCACGGCATCGCTGAAGCAGGTGATCATCGTGAGCACGCAGGCGACGAAGCTGCCGCCGCGCGCGAACCAGGCGAACCCGGCCGCCACCGCCGAGACGCAGAACGCGGGAGCGAAGTCGGCCGTGCCGGCGACGCCGGCCCCGGGCGGATCGGTTCCTCCGACGAGCATGCGATGACGACGTTCTATGAAATCCCGCTGACGCCAGACCCTCAGACGTTCACGATCACGCTCAGCGGTGTCATCTATCGGCTGACGGTCCAATATCGCGCGGCTGGTGGCACCGGCTGGATCCTCGATGTTGCCGACGCGAGCGGCAACCCGCTGGTCAGCGGCATCCCGTTGGTGACGGGAACCGACCTGCTGGGGCAGTACGCGTATCTCGGCTTTGGTGGCCGTTTATGGGTGCAGGGCGCGGCGAGCCCTGATGATGTGCCGACGTTCGATGACCTCGGCGTTGGCTCACACGTTTTCTGGGTGACGGACTGATTACTTTTTGGGGATCGTTCGCTTCGTCGTGCCCGGCGGCTCATCTTCGGGGCCCGATCGACGGGGGCGCGGCGTAGCCTTTACGAGCCTCAACTTGAGGTCCATCTGTCGGGCGAGATTCTGGAGGCGACGCTCGACGTCCTCAAATGTATGCAGTTTCCCACTGTCGTCCGGATAGCGAGGTTCTTCCAGGCTGCGAGCGAGTCGCTCAGCGATTTCCGCGTTTAACGAACGGTTGTTCTTGGCCGCCTCATCTTCGAGACGAGCCTTTAGTTCCGGCTGCAATCGCAAGCCGAATGGGACGATGGTCGATACCGGCACTTTCTTGGTCATGGCTGCAAAGTGTAGCTAAAAACGCTTGACTGTCTAGCTCCATACTGACTACACTACATACAGGCTACATGAGAGGGGAATATGAAGACATACCAGATACCTCCTCTTGGGGTCCGGATGCCCCAGGAGCTTAAGGATCAGTTGAAGTTGCGCGCAAGCGAGAACCGTCGCAGTTTGAATTCGGAAGTTGTCCGAAGATTGGAGGCAAGTCTGGAAGCAGAAAAAGGAAAGGCCCCGAACGCGTAATCTTGGCGGATTCGCTCAGGGCCTTGTGCAGTGAACCTATGGCAAGGAACACAACGTGAAGAATCATAGCACGGCAGCAAACATTGGCAAGCCCGCGCCGACGCTCGTCGAGCGCCGGGTCATCGACCTTTCGAGCATGATGGACAATCAGGTGCGTTACATGCGCGCGCTGTTCATCGCGATCAAGGCGACGTCGGAAGAATCGTCGAAGGTCGCTGTTGATCTGGCCGCGCTCGGTCAGTGGGTGGCGGAAAATGCCGAGGACTTCCTCGACGTGGGCTGCAAGGACGTTCTGTCGGCGAGCCGGGAGGTGCACTGATGGATATCCTGCGCCTGAAAGTTGTTGGCTCGTCGCCGCTCATGATGCATAGCGACCGACTCGCGAATCCGCTTGCGCCTGAAACGAAGGCGCACAAGGAACTGACCGGAAAACGGAAAAAGACCGACGAGGATCATGTTGCGATTGCGCGTTCGGAATTCCTCGCGGGCCTCTACTGGACCGACCGTGATGGTGTCTACGTGCCTGGTCAGAATTTCGATGCAACGTTTCTGGCTGGGGCAAAGCTGCAGAAGCTCGGCACGCACTGGAAGCGCGGCGCGGTCGTAATGACCGACAAAGCGAAGCTGCTATACGATGGCCCGAAATTGCCCGAGCAGCTCTGGTCCGATACACGCTTTGTCGACTGCCGCGGCGTGAAGGTAGGGCCGGCCAAGCTGATGCGTTACCGTCCGATCTTCATGGAGTGGGCGTGCGAACTCGATTTGGCGTTCAACCCCGACGTGCTGAACGCCGAAGAAGTCCGCAAGGCGATCACGGATGCTGGCGCTCTGATCGGCGTCTGCGAGTACCGTCCGCGCTTCGGCCGATTTTCAGTCAGCTTCGAGTGAGGTTGCGATGGACAACGTAACCCTTCATCCGATCTGGCGGCAGGCGGTGCGCGACGTGGTCGAGAGTGATTTCGGCGATGGTGACGTGCTCACGCATGCATGGCTGGAAGAGCACTTCGGCATGACCGCGCTCGCTGACGATGTACCGTTGACCCCGGCCGCATATCAGGAGCGCCAGTTTGAATGGCTTCGCAACCTCGAAGCGTTCCGGACCGAGTTGCTGGAGAATCACCAGATCTATCTGACCAGTGTTCACGGACATGGTTATCGGATCACGCCTGCGTGCGAGCAGACGTCGATTGCGCAGGAGCGGTTCGAGCGCGAGGCGAAGAAGTCGTATCGCCGCGCGGCCGAGGCGCTGAAGCACATTCGCCTCGACGAGTTGAACGAGGCGCAGCGGAAGGAAAACAGTGATGCGATCGCGCGTCTCGCGATGCTTCGCGGCATGCACAAAGCAATAGAGTAATACCGAGCCTCGGCGAGCTCTGTTCTGGAACGGCTAGGCTAGGTGAGGCAAGGCATGGCAAGGGCTGTCAGCAGCGTCGTGCGCCTTCGATGAGGGCGCACTTCGATGGTGAAAGCCATCTGCGGCAGGGTAGGGTTGAGTGAGGCTAGCTACGGTCTGGCGAGGTACGGCTAGGTTCGGCTCGGTAAGGCGTGGGCTGCGAATGCAGCGGGTTAGCGGTTCTTCGAGCCGCTCTCCCGGTGTGCTTGCGCACCGCGCGGTTGGACTTGGCATGGTTTGGTCCGGCTCGGCAAGGTATGGCACGGTCCGCCAAGGTTTGGTCCGGTCCGGTTAGGTCCGGCGCGGCATGGGTAGTACAACGGCTCCGTTCGCGGGGCCGTTTTCATAGGTAAATGCGATGGCCGAACAGTTCGGACGGAAGTTCTCACTGATCATTGGCCCAGACTCCGGTGATGCGCTGGATCTGTCCGGCCTGCGCGTCGTGTTCCGCGTGCAGCGCGGCGACACGCAGACGCCGAATTCGGCTCGGGTACGGGTATATAACGTTTCCGACAACACGGCGCAAAGAGCTGAAAGCAAGGAATTTACGCGAATCGTGCTGCAAGCAGGATATCCCGGAAATTTTTCAATCGTCTTCGACGGCTCGATTGTGCAGGTGCGGCGCGGGCGCGAGAGCCCGACCGATACCTACATGGATATCACGGCAGCCGATGGCGACATGGCGTACAACTTCGCCGTGGTGAATACGACGTTGGCGGCCGGCGCGACGCAGGCTGACGTCGTCGACGCATGCCTGAAGGCGATGGGGAAGTTCGGCGTGACCGCCGGCTATATCGCGGATCTGCCGGCGAACCCGCTGCCACGGGGCAAAGTGCTATTCGGCATGGCGCGCGATCACCTCGAAACGGTCGCGCGTTCGACGCAGACGCTCTGGTCGATTCAGGACGGGCAATTGCAGATCGTACCTGAGACGTCGTATGCGCCCGGCGAGATTCCGGTGATCAACGCGAAGTCGGGCATGGTCGGGATGCCGGAACAGACGGCGAACGGCATCACCGTGAGGATGTTGCTCAACCCGGGCGTGAAGATCGGTCGCCTGATCCAGCTCGACAACTCGAGCATCCAGCGGTACGAGTTCAGTTTGAGCAGCGCCGACGCAGTCGCCAATCGAAATACCTCGCTTCAAAACAAGATCAATGGCGACGGCTTTTACTACGTGATGTCGAACGAATTCTGGGGCGATACGCGCGGGAACGACTGGTACAACGAGGTTATTTGCCTGGCGGTCGACGCGACCGCACAGGACCTGAATCTTGTGAATAAGAGCGATCAGGGCGTCAGCGGCGTTGTGCCGCCAAAGCTCGGAGTGATTGACCCTTACGGCTGACGGAACTGCTGCTTGTAAGCCGCGATGTTCTTTTGCCGCTGCTCTTGAGTCATCAGCGGCCCGAGAACGCGTCCGTCTCCGTTGTCGAGGACATCGACTCGATACAGGTTCATGAGGTTCACGCTCGGGAGAAATGTCCCATCGTTACCGACTATGACGGCCTCCGCTCCGGAGGGCTCGTTCGTTCGTGCCCAACAACCCGCAACCGGTTTTTTGAACGACGGATTGAAGATAAACGCGAGTCGCATGTTTTCGTGGTTCGCGATAGCGAGCGGGCACGCGACTTTCGGGTCGAGCATGTACAGCATCGAAGCGTTCTTGATCACACCGTCGACAGGCGGCTTCATCGCCATGACATAGGCCTCGCTCGTTCCCGCGATGGCGCTTGCGCAAGCGAACGACAACGCGACGAGCGTTGCAACAGAAATTTTTTTCATTGTTCCCCCGATGGACAGAAAAGAACGAATCGACGACGAGCTGGCCTCGTTGCGCGCGATGCTGCGCGGCTGGCAGGTCGGCATTTGGACGGCGCTCCCCGGCGTGATCGAGTCGTTCGACAGTGATTCACAGACGTGCGCCGTTCAGCTGGCGATCAAGGTCCCGGTCCGGGCCAACGATGGCACGGTCACGACCGCCGCGCTTCCGCCTGTCGTCAACTGCCCGGTGCAGTTCCCGTCAGGCGGGAATTGTACGCTGACCTTTCCGGTCGCCCAGGGCGACGAATGCCTCGTCGTGTTCGCGTCTCGCTGTATCGATGCCTGGTGGCAATCGGGCGGCGTGCAGGAGCAGGCCGAATGGCGCATGCACGACCTGTCGGACGGCTTCGCGCTGCTTGGCTTCCGGTCGCGGCCGCGCGCGCTGGCCAACGTCAGCACGTCGTCCGCGCAGCTGCGCAGCGACGACGGAAGGACGTTCGTGGACCTCAATCCGTCGGCGGGCACACTGAAGTTCGCCGCGCCGACGAGCATCGAGCTCGCCGCGCCGACCGTTACGGTGAACGCCTCTACGTCGCTGACCGTGAACTCGCCGCAGTCCGGCTTCAGCGGCGCGGTGATCGTGCAGGGGCTGTTCTCGTTCCTCGGCGGGATGATCGGCAGCGCGGTGAGCGGCGCAGCCGCAGTGATCACCGGCACGATCAACTTCATCGGCACGCTGACCGCCAACGGGAAGCGCATCGACGACACGCACACGCACCCGGATGCACAGGGCGGCAACACCGGCCCAGTTAACTAATCACCCGAAAGCCTTAGCCGAACCCCGCCTCGAGCGGGGTTTTTTGTTTCAAGACTGCGGATAGGCCGGCCAGCCGAAAGCGCGCGTCCTGGGCGCGTTTCCGCAGTCCCTCATGCCCAGGGATCTGCAGGAGATTCCCATGAAAGATTTTCCGTTTCCGCTGGTCGTGCCGATCGACGGCGAGGCACGCGCGTCGACCGAGATCATCGCGCGCGGCGTCGGCCTACAGCACAAGAACGTGCTCGAACTGGTCCGGCGCTATCGCTCCGATTTCGAGCAACTCGGCCCACTCGCATTTGAAACGCGGAAGGGTCGCGCGCTGCCGCAGGGAGGCCGCGCCAAGGCCACCGAGTACGCGATGCTCAACGAGCACCAGGCGACGCTGCTGATCACGTTCATGCGGAACTCGCCGAAGGTGATCGCTTTCAAGATCACGCTGGTGAAGGAATTCTTCCGGATGCGCGACGAGCTCGGGCGACGAGAGCAGTCGCTCTGGCAGCAAATGCAGGCGCTGATTGCGCGTGAGGTCGAATCGAAAGTGCGTGCCTCGTTCGGGTCACACCTGATGCTGGCCCGAAAGCGGGAGTTACCCGGCCTCGATGCCGAGCGCGAGCTGATCGAAAGGCAGATGCAACCGTCGCTGCTCAACTGACCCGGCCCAGAGCCGGGTTTTTCGTTTCTGGGACCCCATGCGATACCGAAAACTCGACGTTGACGACGACTACGTCTTCGGCGGGTCGGCGAACGACTTCCTCGTGAACTCGCCGGACGCCGTCGCGCAGGCCGTGATCACGCGCCTGCGCCTGCTGCGGGGAGAGTGGTTTCTCGACACGACGGTCGGCATGCCGTGGGAAACCGACGTGATCGGAAAGAACACGCAGGGCACGGCCGACGCGGCGATCCGCGCATGCATCCTCGGCACGACCGGCGTCACCGAGATCACCGCGTACGCGAGCGCGCTTGACAGCACTACCCGCAAGCTGACCGTTACGGCGACGATCACGACGCTGTACGGAACCACCACCATCGAGACCACCCTGTGACGACGACGCTTACTACTGTCGCGGCGACCATCGACGCGAACGGCATCACCGCGCCGACGTATGCGGACATCTACGCGTACTTCCAGGCGAAATACCAGGCGATCTATGGTACGGACGTCTATATCGATCCCGACAGCCAGGACGGCCAGCTGCTCGCCGTGTTCGCGCAGGCGATCGCGGATTGCAACTCGGTCACGATCGGCGTCTACAACTCGTTCAGCCCGGCGAAGGCGGTCGGCGCCGCGCTGTCGAGCAACGTGAAGATCAACGGGATTCAACGCGAGGCGCCGTCGTATTCGAGCGCTGACCTGACGCTGGTCGGGCAGGGCGGCACGACGATCACGAACGGGATCGTGAAGGACGGCAATAACTACCAGTGGGCGCTCCCGGCGACGGTCACGATTCCACCGGCCGGCCAGATCACGGTCACGGCCAGCTGCACGACGATCGGTGCCATCGCGGCGCTGGCCGGCACGATCAATCAGATCGGCACGCCGACGCGCGGCTGGCAGACGGTCACGAACGCATCGGACGCCGCTCCGGGCGCACCGGTCGAGCAGGACCCTGCGCTGCGCGCGCGGCAGAGCGTGTCGACGGCGTTGCCGTCGCAAACTGTGCTCGACGGCATTGTCGGCGCGGTGGCGAACGTCCCGGGTGTCACACGGTATCGCGCCTATGAGAACGACACGAACGAGACGGACAGCAACGGGATTCCGGCGAAGCGGATTGCGATCGTGGTCGAGGGTGGGGACGTGAATGCGATCGCCAATGCGATCACGGTGAAGAAAACGCCGGGCAGTGGCACGTACGGCACCACGACGGTCGTCACGAGGAATCGATACGGCATGCCGGTGCCGATCAATTTTTTCCGGCCCACCGATGCACCGATTTCGGCGGTCGTCGCAATTCGAGCGCTGACCGGTTACACGACCGCGATCGGTGAAGCGATGCAGGCTGCCATCGCCGCGTACATCAACTCGGTGGTAATCGGCGGCGGCGACGCTCAGGCAGTCGAGTGGGATGACTGCATCACGGCGGCGAAGGGCGTCACGGGTGGCAACACGTTCAAGATCATCAGTCTCACGCTTACCGGTCCGCGCGGCGCCGGCTCGCCTGATGTCGCGCTGCTGTTCAACGAATCGGCCTCGTGCACGGCTGAGCAGGTGACGATCACGACGGGGTGAGCATGGCAGATCTGGACGATTACACCGCGCTGATCACGTCGGAGCACCGCGACAAGCCGAAGTTCATGGCCATGGTCGAGATGTTGTCCGCGCCGCTCGTCGACGTGATGAACGTGCTCGGCGGCATGCCGGCGCTATTCGATCTCGATTCGGCGGTGGGCGATCAACTGGACACGCTCGGCGAGTGGATCGGGCTGAGCCGCAACGTCAGCGCGCCGCTTGCGGGAATCTATTTCTCGCTGGACGTCGATGGTCTCGGTTTTGACCAGGGCGTCTGGAAGGGGCCATTCGATCCGGAGACGGGGCTGGTGGCGCTCGACGACGAGACCTACCTGATGACGCTGCGAGCGAAGATCGCGGCCAACCATTGGGACGGAACGCCTGACTCCGCGGCCGACATTCTCGACGCGCTCGCGCCGGCCGGCACGCTGATCTTCCTCGAAGATCACTGCGACATGTCGATCGCGATCAACCTCGCGGGAATTCAGCCATCGGCGCTGTATCTCGCACTGCTGAAGCAGGGGCTGCTCTCGCTCAAACCCGAGGGCGTCCTAGTCAACTACCAGATCACCTCTGCCCAGGGGGCACCCCTGTTCGGGTTCGATATGGACAACCAGTACATCGGTGGCTTCGACCGGGGCGCGTGGGGAGTGACATCGCTCGCGCTACCCAACCAGCTCGACTACACCTTCATCCTCGATCAATCGATCCTTTCCTGATAGTTCGCGCGCGCATCGCGCGCGAGCATGCAATCTCCGTCCGGAGTTCAAATGTCTGCAGAGAACGATTTTCTTCCCTTCGCCACTGGCGCAGGGGCAAACGTATTGTCCCAAGCCGCGTATGAGCAATTGACCGCGCTCGGCACCGGATTCCTCGGAGGCACCGCTCAATCTGCAGCGCTCAACAAGGTATGGCGCCAGGGAAGCATCGTGGCTGCGGTGATCGGCCAGTTCATCACGACGATGACCGGTCAATCGGCAATCGACGATGGCACGACGGCGACCCTGTTGGCCAACCTCATCACGGCCGTGGGTATCGCCGGAGCGAATCGATCGCAGCTCACCGACACGGGCGCGGCGAACGCGTACGCCGCGGCGAACCCGGTGCCATTGACGGCGCTCCCGACGGCCGGCGGCGTGACGCAGGTACTCAAGATTGCCAACTCCAACACGGGTGCGTCGACCTATGCACCCGATGGTCTCGCCGCTGCGCCGATTTATGGAATGGGTGGTGCGTTGCTGCAGGGCGGTGAGATCGTCGCGAACGGCGTCGCTACGCTGGTTTCATACGTCGGCTCGCAGCTGAACGGCGGCGCGTTGTGCTGGGTGTTGATCGGGTGCACGGGGGGCGCGCTGCAGGTTGCCGATGCGACCGCCGCCAAGCACGCCGTGAGTAGTGGTCAATTCGAATCACTCGTGAAGGGCTGCATCGCGGACGTCGCGACGTCGATGGGCTTCACGGCCGTTCTCGCCACGAACGGATTCATCAAGTTCCCGACGTGGCTTGGCAGTTGGATGGTGCAGTGGGGGGCATTCACTACATCCTCGGCGGGTTACTCGAACTGGGGGTTCCCGCGCGTTTTCCCGAACGCTTCGTTGCTGACCTGGGCGACGCCACAGATCTCGAACAATTCTCCGATTTCAGTGGGCATCAACCAGAGTCTATCAAGTGCGGCGTCGATTCCTGTCGCCACCATGAATCCGTCAGGCGGATACACCGCTGTCGCATTGAGCATGCTTTCGATTGGATACTGATATGAGCGAAAACTACGTTACTTTCGATGCGAACGGCGTGGTCACTGGCTGTCACGGCGAGGCGCCCGGTGCAGGCGTAAACGCTATCCAGATCACGGACGCGCAGTTCTTCGTCGTGATGCGGTCGAAATTCGGTTGGCAGGGATGGACCGTAGTGAATGGCGAGTTGACGCCGCCAACGGTCGCGGATCCGTCGCCTGAGGATCTCGCATCTCAGGCGCTCGTCACTGCTGCACAAAACGCGTTTCTGTCCGGGATCAAGATCGTGAGCGGTAGCACGCCGGCAGTCGACGGCACGTACGCAGTCGATCAGGTGAGCCAGATGGACATCCTCGCGATCGAAACCAGCATCAACGCTGGCAAGGGATTCCCCGGCGGCGCGGCGACCTTCAACTACCCGGACACGTCCGGCGTGATGCACACGTTCTCCGAGACCAGCTTCACGAACTTCGCTGCAGCGGTTCGCGACTACGTCTACGCGCTGAAGTCCTGCATGAGTGGGTCGCTCTCGGCGCTTCCTTCGCAAACCTCATCGATCGCCTGACCATGAAAATCTTTCAACGCATCTTCGCGGTGGTTGTTGGTGCATTGGCGGTGCTGTGCGCGTCTCCGGTCGATGCCCAGTTTGTTCCCGGCCAACTGCTGTCGGCGCAGCAGCTCAACCAGGCGTTCTCGAGCGTCACCTCCAACATGCTGCCTATCGGCGGCGGCACGCTTACGGGGCCTGTCTCCGGTCCGTCGGCATCGTTCAGCACGCTCTCGGCGACCGGTGGCGCGACGATCGGCAGCCTCTCGGTGACCGGCTCGCCGATCTCGATTTCGTCGGGCGGCACGGGATCGAAGACGCAGGCCGGTGCGTTGTCGTCGATCCTCGGGGCGTCGTCGATTCCTCTGTCCAACGGGGGCACCAATGCGACGACGGCGGCCGGCGCGATCGCGAACATGCTGGCGCCGACGACGCTTCCGATTCTCGGATGCGATACGACGGGCAGCACTGACGCGACGTCGTGCCTTCAGACCAAGATCAACACGCTGTCGGTCGGCGGCCGCGTCAAGGTCACGGGGAAGCTGCTGATCAGCGGCAATCTGACGGTGCCCCCGGGCGTATCGCTCGAGGGAGACTGCGTACTGCCCGGTACAGTCGGCAGCAACACAAGCACGCCGTACGGCAGCCTGGCATGCGGCGTGTTGATGGTCAGCTCGTCGGCGACGATCAACCTGTCGGCTGGCGCGAGCCTGAAGTCCGCGATCGTGTATCGGGCTGGCATGACGTTCCCGGCGGCCGACAGCTCGGCCTTCGCGGGAACCGCGGTCACGGTTGCTGGCGACGACGCGGCTGTTGACCACGTGATCATCATGGGGTTCAACAAGGCGGTCTACGTCAACGGCTATCAGCGTCCGCTGCTGAACTACATCTACGGAGACAACAACAACGGGATCGAGCTGACGTCGGTCTACGACATCGCACGTATCACCAACTGCCACTTCTGGCCGTTCTCGACCGTCGCTGCGGGCGGTTCGACGTCATCGCTGCAGCGCTCCGGCACCGCCTATTACCTGCACGACAGCGTTGACGCGCCGATGCTCGTCAACAACTTCTCGTATGGGTACAACGTCGGATTCCGGTTCCAGAACATCAGCACGGTGAATGCGGTCAACAACATGGCCGACAACACCGGGTCCTATTCGGGATCGACCGGGTGGCGGTTCGACGGAAACCTGAACGGCTTCACCGGAGTCGGCAATTCGGTCTGGAGCCAGGCGGTCGGCGTGTTGGTGAACCTCAACGGTTCGCAGATCGTCGATCTGTCGAAGATGTCGTTCAACACGAACACGACGCATATCAGCGTCGCGGGCGGCAACGTCAAGGCATACGAGGCGGAATTCTTCAATTCCACGACGCTGCTATCGGTGTCGAACGCTTCGTCGATCGTCGATTTCGATCACAATACGTTCGTCAACAATACGAACTATGTGACGGCATCGGTCGCAACGACGAACGTGCGCATCGGACACGACAACATCAATTTGTCGGCGGCCGCTGGCACATCGCTCGCCAACTCGAACGTGAAGAGCCCGACCATCGCGTCGGCCGATCCGTTACCTCTTCCGCCGTTTGGCGATACGTTCATCGTTTCCGGCGCAGCCGGGTTCGGAAATCTCGCAGGTGGCTGGGCCGGTCGAAAGGTCACGCTGATTTTCACCGGCGCGCTTACCGTCTTTTCGAGCATCGGCAGCACGAACAGCATGTTCCTGAAGGGCGCGCAGAATTTCGTGACGGGCCAGAACAGCACGCTCACGTTGGTGCACAACGGTACGCAGTGGATCGAGGTCAGCGCGCAAGGTCAAACGCCTTCGTTGCTCGGCCAGACGATCGTGGCGAATCTTCCATCGTGCTCTGCGGCATCGCTCGGGCTGATGTATGCCGTCAGCGACGCAACATCGCCGGCATACAACTCGACCCTCACTGGCGGTGGCTCAGTGGCAATACCCGCTTTCTGCAATGGGTCGTCGTGGGTCGCGCACTGACCGCCATGGCTACCAACAGCCAAAGCCGCCTTCGGGCGGCTTCTTCATTTCCGGGGGATGAATGACCGACAACGCATCGGCACGCACGCGCGTCGAGGAGCGGCTGCGCGCGGGTGATCGCCGCTTCTCGAAGCTCGAGCAGCGAATTGACGCGAGTGACGCAGCGGTAAAGGCACACCTGCAACGGCAGGACGAAAAGATCGACGCCATTGTGGCTTCGGTGTCGTTGATCCAGACGAACACGCAGTCGATGGTCGACACGTGGGAGGGCGGCGCTCGCGCGGTGCGCGCGTTGTGCCGCCTTGCCGATGCATGGCGCTTCCTTGTCCGTCACGTCGCTGGCCCGACGCTCGCATTCGGCACAGTCGGCGTGATCGTCTTTCGCTATATCCGACACGAACCCATCCCCGATTGGGCGAACGCGGTCGTGAAACTGCTTCTGGGATGACCATGACACCACAAACCCTTTCCGCCGCGCTGAAGATCCCGCTGGTGCGCGCGACGCCGTGGGCCGACCCGCTGTCGGCCGCGATGGCGCTGTATGCGATCGATTCACCCGCGCGGCAGGCTGCGTTTCTCGCACAGTGCGGGCACGAGACGGGCGGCTTCCAGTGGCTTCGAGAGATCTGGGGGCCGACCGCCGCGCAGCGCGCGTATGAGCCGCCAGCCGCGAAGGCGACCGAGCTGGGCAACACGCAGGCTGGTGACGGCTTCCGGTACCGCGGCGGCGGCCTGCTGCAGATCACCGGCCGCTACAACTTCCGCGTGATGGGCCAGAAGATCGGCATCAATCTCGAGGACAACCCTGAACAGATCGTGCAGCCCAGCGTTGCCGCCGAGGCATCCGGGCAGTTCTGGGCGGATCATGCCCTGAGCGCGTTCGCCGACGCCGGCGACTTCCTGTCGATCAGCCGCGCGATCAATCTCGGCAATCCGCGCTCGGCGGCGACGCCGAACGGCATGCCCGACCGGCTGGCGCTCTGGGGTTCCTGCAAGAAGGTGCTCGGCGTGGCCTGAACCGCCAGTTTGCGCGTTTGCGCAATCTCGCAATCCCGCCCGGCCGCGCGCCGGGCGTTTTCATTTCCGGACCAAACATGACCCGATGCAGCCATGACGTCGCGCTCGAGCAGCGCTGCGAGAAGTGCACGGCCGAGGGCCTCGCCGGCCTGCCGAAGATCGCCGGCGAGCATGCCGTGCGCGTGACCGACGTCGAGATCGAGTACTACCCGGATCACCCGCCGCGCACCGAGTCGGCAACGTTCCGCCGCACGAAGAAGGAGGGCCACGCGGCCGGCCTGCGCTGCGCGATCAGCGGCCAGCCGGCGCCCGAGTATCACCACCTGTTCTGCGAGTGGGCTGATTCCGATGCGATCGACTGGGCAACCGTGCGCGGCGTCGCGCTGGGCGAGGTGAAGGAGCTGCCGGTGCTCGACCCGGCTACCGATCAGCCGACGAAGGAGCTGTATCCGGTCGAGGAATCGTTCCTCTGGCTCGTCTGCAAGCTCGTCGAGCTGCGTGGCTTCGACTGGCACGCGTTCGATCCGGCGAAGCCCGAAACCTTCGTCGACGCGATGACGAACATGCTGCCGCTGTCGGCGAAGTTCCACCGCTCGCCGACGCACGGCATCCATCACCGGTCGTTCCCGACCTTCGTGTTCCAGGCGTTCCCGCGTAAAGCCGGGTTCGTCTTCACCCCGGACGAGCTCGTCCAAGATCGCAAGGAGTAGCCATGCCCATGAAATCCAGCCTCGTCAGCGGCGGCATCACGCTCGGCGTCACCGACCTTATCCCGACCGTCGACTGGGCGCTCGGCGGCTTCCACGGCGCTGTACCGACCAGCGCATCGTCGCTCGTCGCGACGCTGATCGTTGCCGGGCTGCATGCCGCCTATAACGTGCTCGTCGCGCGCGCGGCCGCGAAGGCCGAGCAGCAGTAACCGTCCCGCCGCGCGCCGCGGCACTACTCCCGAAGGAAGCCCCATGAAAAAGCTCATGCCGCTCGCGGCAGGTATCGTCGCGTCTCTCGCAATCGTCGCCTGCAACTCCCTGTCGACCGTCCAACAGCAGTTCCAGACCGGCTGCACGATCGTCAACGGCGATCTCGCCATCCTCGCGACGTCGCCGCTGCTGAACGCCGATCAACGGGAGACCATTTCCGGCGTTCCTGGCGACCCATCGAAGCCAGGGATCCTGCAGGCAAATCAGGCCATCTGCAAGGCAGGCGCGCAGCTGAACGTCGCCGACCTGAAAGCGTTCCACGATTCGCTGCTGCCGGCCGCGATCACGATCGTGCAGGCCGTGCCCGCGTTGCCGCAGCAGCAGGCCATCCTGCTCGGGCTCCAGACGTTCGGGCCGATGGTTCAGGCGCTCATCGATCAGATCCTGACGACGGCGCCGGCGGCCGCTGCCTCGACGCCGCTCGCGGGTGAGCCGCTGCAATGACGCCGCGCGACTATGCACTGCTGGCCCAGGAGGCGTATTCCGCGAAGCCAGACATCGGCAAGGCCGACAGTGCCTCGCGCGCGATCGTGCGACAGACGGCGGCCGGCCTCGTCGTCGCCTTCCCGGGCACCGACAACCTCGACAGCATGGTGGCCGATCTGGACGTTCACCCGATCGACGTGATCGGCATCGGGCAGGTGCACCATGGTTTCTGGGCCGCGTGGGAAGCGATCGCCGCACCGGTGCTCGCCGCGGTCGCCGGCCGCCCGGTGACGCTCGTCGGACACTCACTCGGCGCCGCGATCGCGATCATGGCCGCGTCGGCGATGGTGGCCGGCGGGAACCCGCCGGCGGCGGTCTACGGCTTCGAGCCGCCGCGGGTGAGCACGAACGGCAGTGTCGCGGCACTCCTCGCGCAGGTGCCGCTCTGCCTTTACAAGAACGGGAACGACATCGTGCCGGACCTGCCGCCGGACTGGCATCACGCCGGAGCGGTCCAGCCGATAGGGCGTGCGGCGCTACCTTTCCCGAATGTGACCGATCACGCGATCGCGCGGGTGATAGCGGCACTCGCTGAAATCGAATCGCCGGCTAGCGATGCGAGCGTGACTACGACGAGCTGACGGCATCTGCACGCTAGCGCATCCCGGCGCGCCTCATCTCTTCGCGTAGCAGGTGCATCAGCCGATACAACTGGCCCTGTGCGCCGGCTAGGTCACCCTTGTTCGCGACGTTCTTATCGGTGTAGAGGTACCACTCCTCGATGCGCTCGAGAGACTGGCGGAGTGCGCGGATCTCGAGGATGAGCCAACGCACTTGAAGGTCGGTGTACTCGCGCCATAGCGCTCGAAGCTCGGCATCGGTTGGCGCGTCAAATTCCGGGACCGCCGGCCGGAGCTTGAACCGCGGATCCGTGAGTGGAACCCGATTGCGATCGATCCTGGTCGCCTCGATCGGCACGCATGTGCCAAGGAACGTCGATCGAGGATCCTCGTCGATCCAGTGCTCAAATTCGCGTTTGGTGAGCTCGACCGGGGTCCTCAGGCGGTTCTTCTCGCCCTGGAATCCGTACTCCCAGATGTAGGCCCACTGTGGCTTGATCACGGCAGAAACACTGTATAAAAACACAGTGTATCCCGGGGTAAGATGGGTCAGTCAAGATCGAAAATTGGGGACGGCTATGTGCACAAACTACGTCGCGCCGGGCGAAGACCCGGGCCTGAGCGAGCTCAAGATCGACAGCTTCCGCGACCTGTACCGCTGGACGCCGTGGAAACCCGAGATCTACCAGGACTACGACGCGCCGATTGTCGGATACGTCGACGGCCAGTTCAAGCCGCTGATCGCCAACTTCGGCTTCTGGCCCCGCGCGCTGCAAAAGGCCAATGTCGAGAAGGCGAAGGCGGCGGGGCGCAAGCCGCCGATCATCCGCAGCACGATGAACGTACGCGACGACAACCTCGGCAAGTCGCCTCTGTACGGGCCAGCGTGGCGCGCCGGGCGTCGCTGCCTGATCCCGGCGAAATGGATCTACGAACCAAACTGGGAAACGGGCAAGCACATCCGATACAGGATCGGGCTGGCCGGCTGGCGGCCGCTATGCGTCGCCGGCATCTGGCGCACGCTGGCACGCCCGGACGGCACGGACCAGCACGCCATGGCGATGGTCACGGTCAACGGCGACGAGCACCCGATCATGAAGCACATGCACCGGCCAGGCGACGAAAAGCGGTCGGTGGTGATCCTGCGGCCGGACGACTGGGAGGAATGGCTGACGACCTCGAACGTCGAGGCGGCGCGCGCGATGCTTCAGCTGTATCCGGCGGACGACATGGCGGCCGAGCCGGCGGCATCGGAGTGAGGTAGTTTTTCTGGAAGATGGGGGAAATGGCTTATTCAAGATAAGGCTGAGCGTGGTTGTCGTATTCCAATGTTCTTGCGTAAGTGCTTGATTTTTCGTAGTAATGTATAAGGATTGTGATTCCTGTCGTCG
>NZ_ASSI01000129.1:0-15447 GCF_000466765.1 Burkholderia sp. AU4i
GACGCGGCTCGTCGGCTGGCTCGAGCGGCTCGGCTGGCCGCTGCGCACGGCGCTGTTCGTCGTGGCGGGCGTGCTGGCCGTGTTCGTCGGCGTGTCGGCCGGCCCCGAGTGGCTGTCGATCGGGCGCTGGTCCGCTGCGCTGTCCGGCCACGATGCGCTCGCGCGGATGCTGATCGACCTGCGCATGCCGCGGCTGCTGTGCGCGCTCCTCGCGGGCGCGCTGCTCGCAGTGAGCGGTGTCGCGATGCAAAGCGTCGTGCGCAATCCGCTCGCGGGCCCCGAAGTGCTCGGCGTCACGCAGGGTGCGGGGCTCGTCACGCTGTTCGCGTTGTCGACGTGGCCGCTGATGGGCCACGTGACGCTCGCGGCGGCCGCGCTGATCGGCGGCGGGCTGTCGCTCGCGATCACGCTCGCGCTGAATCACCGGCATCGCTATGCGCCGCTCGCGGTGGCGCTGACGGGCATCGTGATCGGCGCGTTGTGGACCACGCTCGCGCAATGGCTGATCACGCAGGAAAGCGTGCAGCCCGCGCGCTTCGTCGTGTGGCTCGTCGGCGGGACTTACGGCCGCAGCTGGGGCGAGGTGTCGATGCTGCTGCCGTGGTGCGTGCTCGCGGTGCCCGTGTTCGCATGGCTCGCGAAACCGCTCGACATGCTTGCGCTCGGCGACGACCAGGCGGCCGCGCTCGGCCTGCCGGTGGCCGTGCTGCGGCCGCTCGCGCTGACGATCGCGACGCTCGCCGCCTGTGCGGCCGTCGCGGCGGTCGGGCCGGTCGGCTTCATCGGGTTGATGGCGCCGCACGTCGCGACGATGCTCGGCGCGCGCCGGCACCGTACGCGGCTGTGGCTCGCGGCCGCGTGCGGCGCGCTGATCCTCGGTGTGGCGGATCTCGCGGCGCGCACGGTCGTCGCGCCGCGCGAAGTGCCGGCCGGCGTGCTGACCGCGCTGATCGGTGCGCCGTACCTGCTCGGGCTCCTGATCCTCGAGGGGCGCCGCGCCCGGCGCGCGGGGCGATGACGTTGCCGCTCGACGGCGCGCGCGCCACGCGTTTCTCGGCGTTCGCGCCCGAACCGTTCGCCGATCATCTCGACGTCGTCTGGCTCGGTCTGCCCGACGACGCGCACGCGCCGGGCCGCCTCGTCGTGCCGGTCAGCGCGTTGCCCGCGCACCGCGACATCGTGCTCGACGCGATGGTCCGCCATTACGGCGGCGATCCGGCGCAGCACGCGCGCGCGCTGATGTCGCAATGGAGCAAATACTATTTCGGCCGCGCGGCGCCGGCCGGCGTCGTCGCCGCGCTGACGCTCGGCCGGCCGCTCGACATGACACCCGAGCGCACGTTCGTCGCGCTCGACGACGGGATGCCCGCCGCGCTGTATTTCACGCACGATGCGCTCGGCGAACCCTGCGACGATCCGGCGCCACGCTATGCGGGGCTCGTCGCGCATCTCGGCGCGGTGATCGACCTGCTCGCGGCGATGGGGCGCGTCACGCCGCGCGTGCTGTGGAGCAACGCGGGCAACCTGCTCGACTATCTGCTCGAGACGTATCGTGCGCTGCCATGCGTGGCCGATCCGGTGCGCGACGCGGGCTGGCTGTTCGGTGCGACGTGCTTTGCGTGCGAGCCGAATCCGTTGCGCATGCCCGTGCGCGATGCGGTGCCGCGTTCGGCGCTGCTGCCGACGCCGTTCCGCGCGCGACGCGTGTGCTGCTTGCGCTATGAAATTCCTGGAGAAACGCAACTGTGTGGAAGCTGCCCCCTGCTACTGACGATGGACGACGCGGCGCTGGCCGAGCAGGACGCGATCCGGTGACGGATGCCGGCCGCCGGCACGCACTCGGCGCAATCGGCGCACTCGCGGCGCTCGGCGCCGCGTGTTGCGGCGCGCTGTCGGTCTCGTCCGGCGCTGTTGCCGCGGCCCTCGATGCACATCGCGCGCAGGGCGTGCGGGTGCCGGGTGCGCCGGGTGCGGTATCGCTGGCCGGCAATCCCGTCGTGTCGCAGGCGAGCGCGACGATGCCGGTGCGGCCGCAGCGCGTGGTCGCGCTCGACTTCATGTTCGCGGAAAGCGTGATCGCGCTCGACCTCGTGCCGGTCGGGATGGCCGATACGGCGTTCTATCCGGGCTGGCTCGGTTATCAAAGCGACCGGCTCGCCAGCGTGACCGACATCGGTTCGCGCCAGGAGCCGGGCCTCGAGGCGATTGCGGCGGTCAAGCCCGATCTCATCATCGGCGTCGGCTTCCGTCATGCGCCGATTTTCGATGCGCTCGACCGGATCGCGCCGACGATCCTGTTCCAGTTCAGCCCGAACGTGTCGGACGGCGGCGTGCCGGTGACGCAGCTCGACTGGATGCGGCAGATCTTCCGGACGATCGGTGGGGTCACGGGGCGCGACGCGCGCGCGCAGGCGGTCGATGCGCAACTCGATGCAGGCATCGCGCGCAATGCGGCGCGGCTCGCGACCGCGGGCAGGAAAGGCGAGCGCATCGCGCTGCTGCAGGATCTCGGCTTGCCCGACCGCTACTGGGCCTATACGGGCAACAGCACGTCGGCGGGCCTCGCGCGGGCGCTCGGGCTCGACCCGTGGCCGAAGAAACCGACGCGGGAAGGCACGCTGTACGTGACGTCGGCCGATCTGCTCAGGCAGCGCGAGCTGGCCGTGCTGTTCGTGACCGCATCGGGCATGGACGTGCCGTTGTCCGCGAAACTCGATTCGCCGGTGTGGCGTTTCGTCCCCGCGATGAAGGAACACCGGATCGCGCTGATCGAACGCAATATCTGGGGGTTCGGCGGGCCGATGTCGGCGCTGAAACTGGCCGACGTGATGACCGACACGATGCTGAAGCTGCCGGCCGTGCGTTGAGTGTGTGGCGGTCGATGCCGCCCGGGCGGGCAGGGTGTGACGGTAGACCGGGCTCGCGCTGAACGGCCGGAGTGTCGCGACGATCGCGCCGCGCGCCATCCACATTTCCTTCTGAAACGAACTTCGCCGGTGCGCTGCCATTGCAGCCCACCGGCGATTTTTTCATCGACTGCCGGATTACGCGCTCAGCGCGTCGACGCCATCCTGCGCACGTGACCGAGCGGGCATCGTGTCGCTGACGATGCGTCCGTTGTCGAGTTTCAACAAGCGGTCGGCGAGATCGAAGTAACGGTCGTCGTGCGTGATCACGATCACGGCCTTGCCGCGCGCACGCAGCTCGGGCAGCAGTTGTTCGTAGAACACGGCCTTGAACGACGGATCCTGGTCGGCCGCCCATTCGTCGAACAGGTAGAACGGCCGGTCCTCCAGGTACGCGACGACGAGGGCGAGCCGCTTGCGCTGCCCGGTCGACAGCGCGCGGGTCGAGAACGCGCCGTCGACCACCTTCACCTTGTGATCGAGCGCGAGCTTCGCGACGAGCGCGTTCGCGCGTGCATCGGCCTGCGCGCGGGACGGATCGTCGGGGTCGACGATGCCGAGCAGCGCATCGAACAGGTGGAAATCGTTGAACACCGCGCTGAAGCGCTGCCGATAGGCGGCGCGCTCGCGCCAGCCGATCGGGCGGCCGTCGACCTCGATCGTGCCTTCCTCCGGTTCGTAAAGCCCCGTCAGCACCTTCGCGAGCGTCGTCTTGCCGCTGCCGTTGCCGCCGACGATGAACACGAGCTCGCCCGGCCTGATCGTCAGGTCGATCGGCCCGATGCTGAACATCCGTTCGTCGCGTTCGTGGAAGTACGCATGCGTGACGCCGCGCAACGTGACGGCGCCGGCGGGCGGCACGTCTCGTGCTTCGGACGCGGGCGGCACCGTGCGCAGCGCGCCGAATTCGGCCATCACGCCTTCGATCCGCGTCAGCGACACGCGAGCCGCATTGACGGTCGGCAGGTTGTTCAGCAGGCCGTCGAGCGGCACGAGCATGAACAGGAACACGACGACGTAGCCGGCGGCCGCGGCCGGATCGGCGTGCACGCCGAGCTGCGGCCAGAACGACGCGACGCCGAGGAACGCATAGAACAGGAAGATGATCCAGCCGACGCCGACCGCGTACGCGCTGAATGCGCGGCGGCGGTGGTCGCGCACTTCGCCGATCGCGGCGCCGAGCTGGCCGTCGACGAACTGTCTTGCGCGTTCATCGTGCAGCTTCAGCTCCTTCGCGCCGGAAAACAGAGAGCCGAGATAACCGAACAGGCGGTCCTGCGCCTGGCCGGCCGCTTCGAGCGACGCGATCGCGCGGCGGTCGCCGGTGTGATAGCCGAGCGAGCCGGCGACGATCGCGGCCAGCGCCAGCAGGCACACCGGCCACGACAGCCACGCGAGATAACCGAGGCAGCCGAACACGATCGAGCCGTGCATGACCAGGTTCGGCAGCGCGAAGAACAGCATCGACACGTTGGTCGCGTCGTCGGTCAGCACCGACTGCACGGGCGCCGCGCCGATCCGCTCGATGTCGCGCAGCTCGGCCGCGCCGACGCGCCGCGCGAGATGCACGCGCAGCCGCGCCATCGTGTCCTGCGACAGGCGCGCGAACAGCGTGCCCGACACGATCCGGGTGACGAGCGCGATCACCGCGCACAGCGCGAAGCGCCATGCGAGCGACGCGTCGGCCGCGCCCGGCTGCGACAGCGCGCGGTTCAGCGTCGCGACGAGCAGCACGCTCGCGACGCCGTTCAGCACGCACGCGGTGAGCGCCAGCGCGAGCGACGCGCGGCTTTCGCGCAGCAGCGCGAGGATCAGCCGCGCCGCGGGGCGGGCGGGGGAGGCGTCGAGGGACGGCGGGGAAGAAGGCTCGTGGGCAGCTGTCATCGGCAACGTCGGTAAAGGGAAGGCAGGCGAATACGCCAAAACGGCAAATCTGGCGCGAAAGCGGCGGGCGAGGCGGGGCCCCGTTGCGGCTTTCCTCCCTGATAGACGAACGGGCCGCGCAAATATTTAGCCGCGCGTTCAAAAAAAGCGTCCGCCCGCACTTTGCGCACAAAACGGTAAAAAATCGGCCGCGCCGTTCGTCACACCAGTGAAGCCGCCCCAAGCGGCCCCGAGACTTGGCCGAAGCGGCCGGACCGAAGGATTTCACGCACATGACGAGTTTCCCGACTGCGCTGCATCACCGAATCCGCGAACTGGCGCGCCTCGCGCCCGACGCACCCGCAATCGCGGCACCTTTCCAGAACGGCTTGCGCCTGTCGCGCGGCGCGCTCGACGCGCGGGCGTCGCGGCTGGCCCGGCAACTGCGCGCGGCCGGTGTCGGCGCGGAAGTGCGGGTGGGCGTGTGCGTCGAGCGTTCGTGCGAACTGTTCGTCGCGCTGCTGGCCGTGCTGAAGGCGGGCGGCGTGTTCGTGCCGCTCGACCCGCGCCATCCGGCCGCGCGCCTCGACTGGATCGTCCGGGATGCGCAGCTGCGGCACGGCATCGTCGACGCGGCCGGCCGCGCGGCGCTCGGCACGCCATTCGAGCACGCGTTCGATGCGGCCGCCGAGGCAGCGGATGGTCAGGAGGTCGCCGAGGACGACGAAGCGGCGCCCGTCCACCCGCGTGCGGCCGTCTACATGATCTACACGTCGGGTTCGACCGGCACGCCGAAGGCGGTCGTCGTCGAACACGGGCCGCTGGCCGCGCACTGCGACGCGCTCGCGGCCGCGCTGCCGATCGAGGCCGGCGACCGCCTGCTGCATTTCGCGTCGGTCAATTTCGATGCCGCGCACGAGTGCTGGCTCGCACCACTCGCGACCGGTGCGAGCATCGTCGTCGCACCGCCGCAGCCGTTCGCGCCGGATGCCGCGCATGCGCTGATGGTGAGCGAAGCGGTCAACGTGGCGGCGTTCCCGCCCGCCTACCTGCGCGAATTCGCCGCGGTGGCCGCGCGCGACGGCGTGCCGCCGGCGCTGCGCGTGCTCGCGTTCGGTGGCGAAGCGCTGCCGCAGCAGGCGTTCGAATTCGTGCGCCGCACGTTCCCGTCGGTACGCCTGATCAACGGTTACGGGCCGACCGAGGCCGTGATTTCGCCGATGCTGTGGCCGGTCGAACCGGGCGAGACGCCCGCGCTGGCCGCCGACGATGCTTATGCGTCGTTGCCGATCGGCCGCGTGATCGGCCCGCGCGTTGCGCGCCTCGACGGCGTCGACAGCGACGGTGTGGGCGAATTGCTGCTGGGCGGTGTCTGCGTCGCGCGCGGCTATCACGGCCGCCCGGCGCTGACGGCCGAACGTTTCGTTCCGGATGCCGACGGCGAACCCGGTGCGCGCGTGTACCGTACCGGCGACCTCGCACGGCTGCGCGACGACGGCGCATTCGACTATCTCGGTCGCCTCGACGACCAGGTTCAGGTGCGCGGCGTGCGCGTGGAGCCGGCCGAAATCGCCGCGTGCCTGCGCTCGCATCCGGCCGTGGCCGACGCGGCCGTGGTCGCCGACACCGGCAACGGGCCGACGCGCCTGATCGCGTGCGTCGCACTGCGCGCGGCGGCCGACGATGCGGCGCTCAAGGCGCACGTGGCCGGGCAACTGCCGGCCGCATGGCAGCCGCACCGGTTCGTGCGCTGCGATGCGCTGCCGTACACGTTGAACGGCAAGATCGACCGTGCCGCGCTGCGCGAGAAGATTGCCGCCGCGCGCGACACGACGCAGGGTGGCGGCGACGCACCGCGCACGCCGACCGAACAGCAGCTCGCCGGCCTCTGGCAGACGCTGCTCGGCCTCGATGTCGCACCGTCGCGCGACGACCGCTTCTTCGCGCTGGGCGCCGATTCGCTCGCCGCGATGCAGTTGCAGGCCGCGATCCGGGCCGCGGTACGCGTGAACCTGCGGCTCGATACGCTGTTTGCCGATCCGGCGCTCGCCGAACTGGCCGAAGCGGTCGATCGTGCGGAACGCGAAACCGGCGAACCGCTGGCCGCGATCGCCGCGCGCCGTTTGACGACCGGTGAGGCCGATGCCGCCGCGGCATACGCGCCGTACGTCGATCGCGCCGCCTCGCTCGCGCAGCAACGTTTCTGGGTGCTCGCGCAAACGCGTGACGCGAGCGCCGCCTATCACATCGCCGCGCACTGGACGATCGACGGCACGCTCGATCGCGACGCGCTGCAACGCGCGCTCGATCACGTGATCGGCCGGCACGAGGCATGGCGCACGACGCTCGTCGACAACGAAGACGGCGTGGTGATGCAGCGGATTCATGCGCACCTGCCGGTGTCGATCGCCAGCGTCGACCTGCGCGACCAGCCGCCCGCCGCCCGCGACGCGCAAGCCGCGCGTCTTGCCGAGCGCGAGGCGGCCGAACCGTTCGACCTCGCGCGCGGCCCGCTGCTGCGCGCGACGCTGGTCGCGCTCGCGGACGACCGTCACCGCCTGATGCTGACCGCCCATCACGCCATCACCGACGGCTGGAGCTCGCGCTGCGCGTTCGACGAACTGTCGGCCGCCTATCGCGCGTATGCGGAAGGCCGCGCGCCGTCGCTGCCCGATCTGCCGATCCAG
The DNA here is from genome assembly GCF_000466765.1 of Burkholderia sp. AU4i. Lineage (NCBI taxonomy): Bacteria > Pseudomonadati > Pseudomonadota > Betaproteobacteria > Burkholderiales > Burkholderiaceae > Burkholderia > Burkholderia sp. AU4i. Next base: position 7,457 of record NZ_ASSI01000129.1, read on the forward strand.
TACGCCGACTATGCGGACTGGCAACGCGACATGCTGGCCGGCGGCGAGGGTGAACGTCAGCTCGATTACTGGCGCGGCGCATTGCGCGACGTGCCGGGCCCGCTCGCGCTGCCGGTCGACCGCCAGCCGGGCGCGGCGCGCACGCTGCAAGGTGCGCGCGTGTCGGTGCGGCTGCCCGACGCGGTCGCGGCCGACGTGCGGCAACTCGCGCGCGACGCGCAGGCGACCGTCTTCACCGTGCTGCTGGCCGCGCTCGACGCGTGGCTGTCGCGCCTGACCGGCGCAACGGATGTCGTGGTCGCGGTACCGGTCGCGCATCGTCAGCGCCCCGAAACGCGTGCGCTGCTGGGCCTGTTCCTGAATACGGTCGCGCTGCGCGTGCGGGTGGCGCCGACGCTGCCGTTCCGCGCGCTCGTCGATGCGGCGCGCACGGCGGCGCTCGACGCGGTCGCCCACCAGGACGTGCCGTTCGAGCGTGTCGTCGACGCGGTGAAGCCGCCGGTCAAGCGCGGCGACGAATGGCTGCGCGTGAAATTCGCGCAGCAGTTCGACGCGCGGCACGACAGCGCGCTGCCGGGCGCGACGGCCGTTGCGACGCCGGGCCCCGATCTCGCCGCACGCTTCGACTACGCGGTGGATTTCACCGACGATGCGAACGGCATCGAACTGGTCGCGGCCTATGCGACCGACTGCATCGATGCGGACACCGCGCGTGCGTGGCTCCATAGCTACGCGGCGCTCGTCGGTGCCGCCGCGCGCGATCCGCACCAGACGACGGCCGTCCTGCCGTGCGACGCGTCGGCGGCTGCGCGCCAGCCGCGCGATGGCCGTGCGCTGCGCATCGAACATGCCGACATCGCCGCCGCGTTCGCGCGGCAGGCGGCCGCGTATCCGCATCGCGTCGCGCTTGCCGATGCGTCGGCGTCGCTGACGTTCGGCGAACTCGACGACGCATCGAACCGCATCGCACGCGCGCTGTCCGGGCGAGGCGTGGGCGCAGAAGTGCCGGTGATCGTCTGCATCGAACGCTCCGCGCGCTTCGTCGTCGGCCTGCTCGGCGCGCTGAAGGCCGGCGCGCTCGCCGTGCTGCTCGATCCCGCCCAGCCGGCCGCCCGGCTGGCCGCGGCGGCAGCCGACTGCGGCGCGCGCTGGGCGCTCGTCGCGGATACCGCGGCGTGGCCGGCCGGCATCGACGCACAGCCGCTCGACGTCGACACGCTCGCGCAGGACGCCACGCTCGCGCTCGCGGCCGGCGTGCGCGTCGCGCCGCACCCGGAACAGGGCGCTTACCTGATCTATACGTCGGGCTCGACCGGCACGCCGAAAGGCGTCGTCGTGTCGCACGGCGCGCTGGCCGACTACGTGCAGGGGATGCTCGACGAACTCGCGTTCGCACCGGACGCATCGTTCGCGATGGTATCGACCGTCGCGGCCGACCTCGGTCACACGACGCTGTTCGGCGCGCTGTGCGCGGGCCGCACGCTGCACCTGCTGCCGGCCGCGTGCGCGTTCGATCCGGACCTGTTCGCCGACGAGATGCGCCGCCGCGACGTCGGCGTGCTGAAGATCGTGCCGAGCCACCTGCAGGCGCTGCTCGACGCACGCGTGCCGGCCGACGTGCTGCCGCGCCATGCGCTCGTGACGGGCGGCGAAACGCTGACGTGGGCGCTCGTCGCGCGCCTGGCCGCGCTTGCGCCGGCCTGTCGCGTGATCAACCACTACGGGCCGACCGAAGCGACGGTCGGTGCGATCGCGTGCGATACGGCGTCGATTGCCGCGGATGCGCGCGATCCCGCGAGCGGCGTGCCGCTCGGCCTGCCGCTGCCGAATGCGCGCGCGCTGGTGCTCGACGCGTTCGGCGCGTGCGTGCCGGCCGGCGCGACGGGCGAGCTGTATCTGGGCGGGCCGGGCGTCGCGCGCGGCTACCTGGGGCGCCCGGCGCAGACCGCCGAGCGCTTCGTGCCCGATCCGTTTACGCCCGGCGCGCGGCTGTATCGCACGGGCGACCGTGTCCGGTTGCGCGCCGACGGCCGTCTCGCGTTCCTCGGCCGCATCGACGACCAGGTGAAGATTCGGGGCTACCGTGTCGAACCGGGCGAGGTGAGTGCGGCCGTGCGTGCGGCCGGTCCGGTCGCGCAGGCCGAAACGCTCGCGATCGAACACGATGGCCGCCTGCGGCTCGCGACGTTCGTCGTGATGCGCGACGGCGCGACCTTCGACGAGGCCGCCGTGCGCGCGGCGCTTGCCGCGAAGCTGCCCGACTACATGGTGCCCGCGCAGTTCGTCGCGCTCGCGCGCCTTCCCGTGACCGCGAACGGCAAGATCGATCGTGCCGCGTTGCGTGAACAGGCAGCCGCGCCGATCGCGACCGCGTCCGGCAATGCGCCGCAGGGCGCGGTCGAAACGGTGCTCGCCGAAGTCTGGCAGGCCGTGCTGAAGGCGCCGCAGGTCGGCCGCGACGACAACTTCTTCGAACTCGGCGGCGATTCGATCCTCGTGCTGCAGGTGATCGCCCGTGCTCGCAAGCGCGGCGTGCGCTTCACGCCGAAGCAGCTGTTCGACGGCCCGACGGTCGCCGAACTCGCACGCATCGCGAAGACGGAGGACGTGGCTGTCGCCGCCGCCGTCGCGCAGCCTGCGGCCGGATCTGCCGCCGGCGCACCGTTGACGGCGCAGGTCCTGACGCCCGCGCAGCAGCGCTTCTTCGCGCTCGATATCCCGCGCCCGGGCCACTGGAACCAGTCGGTCGCATTCGACGTGCGCGGGCCGTTCGACGCCGATGCGTTCGCGCGCGCCTTCGACGCATTGCTGACGCATCACGACGCATTCCGCCAGCGTTTCACACGCGGCGCGGACGGCACGTGGCACGCCAGCGATGCCGCCAAACCGTACGACGCACTGCCGTTCGCCGAAGTCGCCGCCCGCGACGAAGCCGACGCGCTCGCGCGCTTCGACGCGTTGCAGCGCCGCCTCGACCTCGGTCGCGGGCCGCTGGCCTGCGCATGCGCGGCACGCTTGCCGGACGGCTCGACGCAGCTCCATCTGGCGATTCACCATGCGATCGTCGACGGCGTGTCGTGGCGCATCCTGCTCGACGACCTGGACTCGGCCTATCGCGCGGCATGCGAACGCACGCCGATCTGGCTGTCGCAGCCGGGCCTGCGCGCGGATGCCTGGGCGTCGCGGCTTGCCCGTGCGGCGACGGAACCGGCATCGCCGTTCGCGGCCGAGGCGACGTACTGGGCCGGCATGGCGCAGGGTGACGACGTCGTGCCCGACCACCCCGACGCCACGGCGACGAACGCCGATGCTGCCGTCGTCGTGCAGACGATCGACGCGGCCTTGACCCGCGCGGCGCTGACCGATGCGCATGCCGCCTATCGCACGCAGACGATCGAATTGCTGGGTGCCGCGCTCGCACTGGCGCTGGCCGGCGCGAGCGGCGCCGCCTCGTGCCGTATCGAACTGGAAGGGCATGGCCGCGAGGCGCTGTTCGACGATGCCGATGCGAGCCGCACGATCGGCTGGCTGACGAGCCATTACCCGGTGACGCTGCCGGTCGCGGCCACCGCGCGCGACACGCTGTGCGCGGTCAAGGACACGTTGCGCGCTGTGCCGCACAAGGGGCTCGGCTTCGGCGTGCTCGCGCATTACGGCGATGCGGCGACGCGCGCGGTGCTGGCCGCCGTGCCGCGTCCGCGCGTCACGTTCAATTATCTCGGCCAGTTCGACGCACCGCGCGATGCCGTGCTCGTGCCGCGCTTCGGCGGCACCGGCGTCGAGCGCGATCCGCAAGGTCCGCTCGGCAATACGCTCGCGATCCACGCGTACCTCGATACGGATCGCGACGGCGCACGCACGCTGAAAGTGCACTGGGTCTACGGTGCACCGCAATTCGAGCGCACGACGATCGACGCATGTGCCGAGCGCTTCGCGGCGGCGCTGCGCGAGCTCGTCGACGCGTGTGCGTCACGCGTCGCGCATCGCGGCGCCGGCGCGACGCCGGGCGATTTCCCGCTCGCGCAGGCCGCCGGTCTCACGCAGGCCGCGATCGAACGCACGCCGCTCGACTGGCGCACGATCGACGACGTCTATCCGCTGTCGCCGATGCAGCAGGGCATCCTGTTCCATGCGCTGTTCGCCCCCGGTCACGCCAGCTACGTGAACCAGCTCGTCGCGACCGCGGCCGCGCTCGATGCCGACCGGCTCGTCGCCGCGTTCGAGGCGTCCGTCGCGCGCCACGACATCCTGCGCACGAGCGTGATGCCGGACGAAGCCGCGCCGCTGCAGTGCGTGCATCGCCATGCGCGGATGCCGGTCGAACAGCTCGACTGGCGCACGCGCGGCGACACGCTCGACGCCGATTTCGACGCATGGCTCGCGGCCGATCGCGCACGCGGCTTCGACTGGCGCGAGCCGCCGTTGATGCGTCTCACGCTGATCCGCGTGACCGACGACGCATGGCGCGTCGTGTGGACGCGTCACCACGTGCTGCTCGACGGCTGGAGCACCGCGCGCCTGCTGGCGGACGTGCTGCGCGACTACCGCGACCCGGACGCCGTATCGCCGTTCGCGAGCCGCCCGGCACTCCGGTATCGCGACTTCATCGCCTGGCTCGGCACGCGCGACCGCGACGCCGACGAACGCTTCTGGACCGAACGCCTCGCACGACTCGACGCCCCGACGCTGATCGCGGACCGCACGGCCGACCGTGCGGATGCCGACATGGTCACGTGGCGCGCGACGCTCGATGCCGACGCGATGACGCGTGTCGCGCAGACGGCACGGGCGCTGAAGCTGACCGTCAACACGCTGGTGCAGGGCGCGTGGGCGCTCGCGCTGCAGCGGATGACGCACCAGCCGGCCGTCGCGTTCGGCGCGACCGTCGCGGGCCGTCCCGACGCACTCGCGGACGTCGATGCGGTGCTCGGCCTCTTCATCAACACGGTGCCGGTGATCACCGCGCCGGCGCCGCAGCAACGCGCGGCCGACTGGCTGCAAGCGCTGCAACGCGACAACGCGGCGGCAGCCGAGCACGCGCACACGCCGCTTGCCGACATCCAGCGCTGGGCGCGCGGCGCGGGCGGCGCACTGTTCGACACGCTGGTCGTGTTCGAGAACTATCCGGTCGACGACACGGCCCGCGACGCCGATCCGCGCGCGCTGGTTTTGAGCGGCGTGCGCAGCATCGAAGCCACCGATTTCGCGCTGACGCTCGTGATCGAGAGCGGCGCCGAGCTGACGATCGACTACGGCTACGACACCGCGCGCGTCGATGCGCGGCAGGTCGAAACCTGGCACCGCGCGTTCGCCTGCGCACTCGATGCGCTGGCCCGCACGCCGGATGCGCTGCTCGGCACACTGTCGATCGCAGACGACGCCACCCGCGACGCACTGGCGCGGGCGCAGGACACCGCACGCACATGGCCGGTTTCGCAACGGCAGCCGCTGCACCTGCAATTCGCCGATGCGGCGCGGGCGACGCCCGACGCGATCGCGCTCGAATACGCGGACGTTCACGGCGGCGTGCATCGCGCGACCTATCGCGAGCTCGACGTCGGTACGTCGCGCATCGCGGCCGCGCTGCGCCGGCGCGGCGTGCGGCCCGATACGCCGGTCGCGCTGTGCGTCGAGCGTTCGTTCGACATGGTGATGGCGCTGGTCGGCGTGCTGAAGGCCGGCGCGGCCTACCTGCCGGTCGATCCCGACTATCCGGCCGAACGCATCGCGTATCTGCTGCGCGACGCGCGGCCGGCCGTCGCGATCACCCAGGCCCATCTGCGCGAGCAGGTCGAGGCGGCGCTGGGCGACGGTGCAACGACGCAGTTGCTGACGGTCGCGGACCTGCTGGTCGATGAAACCGTCGCTGAAACCGTCGACGAAACGGTCGACGACCCCGCCGGCGTGACCGCCGAGGTCGACGACGCACAGCTTGCCTACCTGATCTACACGTCCGGCTCGACCGGCAAGCCGAAGGGCGCCGGCAACACGCACGGCGCGCTCGCGAACCGGATCGCGTGGATGCAGCACGCGTACCGGCTGACGCGCGACGACGTCGTGCTGCACAAGACGCCGTTCGGCTTCGACGTGTCGGTGTGGGAATTCGTGTGGCCGCTGGCGATCGGCGCGAAGCTCGCGATCGCCGCGCCCGGCGACCATCGCGATCCGGCGCGTCTCGCGGCCGCGATCCATGCGCACGGCGTGACGGTGCTGCACTTCGTGCCGTCGATGCTCGCCGCGTTCGCCGCGCATCTCGACGATTTCGCGGCCGCCGCGCAATGCGACAGCGTGCGCCTGATCGTCGCGAGCGGCGAGGCGCTCGCGCCCGAACTCGTCGAGAAAATGGCACGGCTGCTGCCGCACGCAACGCTCGTCAACCTGTACGGGCCGACCGAGGCCGCGATCGACGTGTCGCACTGGACGTGCGGCCCCGACGACGCGCAGGCGGTCGCGGTGCCGATCGGCCATCCGATCGCGAACCTGCAGCTGCACGTGCTCGATGCCGCATTGCAGCCGGTGCCGGCCGGCGCGACCGGCGAACTGTATCTCGCGGGCGCGGGCCTCGCGCGCGGTTATCTCGGCCGTCCGGCGCTGACCGCCGAGCGCTTCGTGCCCGATCCGTTCGTCCCGGGCGCGCGCATGTACCGCACGGGCGACCTCGCGCGACGGCGTGCGGACGGTGCGCTCGATTACCTCGGCCGCGTCGATACGCAGGTCAAGCTGCGCGGCCAGCGGATCGAGCCGGGCGAGATCGAGGCGCTGCTGCGCGCGGCGCCCGGCGTGAACGATGCGGTCGTGATCGTGCGCGACGAGCAACTGGTCGGTTATGTCGCGCGCGGCGATGCTGCCCCGATCGACCGGGCGGCGCTGCTCGACACGCTGCGCGCGCACCTGCCGGCCTACATGGTGCCGTCGCAGCTGGTCGAACTCGACGCGTTGCCCGTCACGCCGAACGGCAAGTGCGACCGCCATGCGCTGCCCGCGCCGGTACGCGAGACGGCAGCCGAAGCGGCACTCGCGACCGACACGGAACGCGCGCTCGCCGGGATCTGGCAACGCGTGCTGCATGTGGACGCGATCGGCCGCGACGGCGATTTCTTCCTGCTCGGCGGCCATTCGCTGCTCGCGACGCAGGCCCATGCGCAGGCGAACCTTCACTGGGGGCTCGCGTTGCCGCTGCGCACGCTGTTCGACACGCGCACGCTGGCGCGTTGCGCGGAGGCGATCGACGCGGCCTGCGCGGCACGCGGCGCGACCGATGCGGCGAGCGCGATCGACGCGCTGCTCGGCGAACTGGAAACCCAATAAGGACGACGGATGACGAAGGTTCAACCCGACTGGCTGGCGCTCGCGACGCGTTTCGCGCAACTGCCCGACGCGCAGCGCGCGGTGTTCATCGACAAGCTCGGCGCGGCCGGCATCGATTTTCGCGTGCTGCCGATCCCGCCGCGCACGCCGCGCAGCGACCGCGTGCCGGCGTCGTTCGCGCAGACGCGGCTGTGGCTGCATGCGCGGCTGATCGATGCGCCCGACGCGTATCACATCACCGAGCGCCTGGCGCTGACGGGCCCGCTCGACGTGCACGCGTTGCGGCTTGCATGCGATGCGCTGATCGCGCGCCACGAGGCGCTGCGCACGACCTTCGACGAAGCGCCGGACGGCGTCGCGCAGACGATCCACGCGCCGCTGCGCTGCCCGTGGCGCGAAACCGATCTTGAAGCGCTGCCGGACGCGCAGCGCACGGCACGCGCCGAAGCGGTCGCGACGGCCGAGGAAGCCGAACCGTTCGATCTCGGCGTGGCGCCGCTCGTCCGCGCGCACCTGGTGCGCTTCGACGCGACGCATCACTGGCTCGCGCTGACCGTCCACCACATCGTGTCGGACGGCTGGTCGTCGGGTGTGATGCTGTTCGAGCTTGCGTCGTTCTATCGCGCCTATGCGTCGGGCGAACCGGTGCCGCTCGCGCCGCTGCCGATCCAGTACGCCGACTA
>NZ_ASSI01000130.1:0-41533 GCF_000466765.1 Burkholderia sp. AU4i
GCGCCGTTCGTCGGCCTGTTCGGCACCGTGTTCGGCATCATCCACGCGCTGACCGCGATCACGCACAGTGCGTCGGCGAGCATCGATGTGGTCGCCGGGCCGATCGGCGAGGCGCTGGTCGCGACCGGGATCGGCATCGCGGTCGCGGTGCCGGCCGTGCTTGCGTACAACTTCTTCGTGCGCCGCGTGAAGGCCGCGTCGGCCGATCTCGATGCGTTCGCAACCGATTTCGTCACGCTCGCACAGAAGGCCGGTTTCCGCGTGCCGGCCGCCGCCACCGCGCCCGCACGCCGTGCCGACGGCGCTCGTCAGGAGGCGTTCGCATAATGGCCTTCTCGTCCTCTTCCGACAACGACGACGTGCTCAGTGAAATCAACATCACGCCGCTCGTCGACGTGATGCTCGTGCTGCTCGTCGCGTTCATCGTCACGGCGCCGCTGCTCAACAACGCGGTGCACGTGAACCTGCCGAACACCGTCGCCACGGCGCCGGCCGACCGCAAGCCGAACGTCACCGTGAGCGTCGACGACAAGGGCGTCGTGTATCTCGACAAGCGCGCGGTCGCGCTCGCCGCGGTGCCGGCCGAGCTCGCCGCGCTGAAGGCCGGCCGGCCCGACGTCGCGCTCGACCTGCAGGCCGACGAGCACGTGCCGTACGGCACCGTCGCGAAGCTGATGGCCGCGATCGAGCATGCGGGCATCACGCGGCTGTCGGTGCTCACCGCGCCGCGCGGCTGATGCGCGGTTCACGACTCCTTTTCCGAACGCATCCATGAGCATCACGGCTTCCCATCACGTCCAGTCGATCTGGTACACGCGCTGTCCGGTGCCGACGCCGCTCGGCATCGCCGCGCATCTCGGCTGGCTCGACAGCGAGTTCGCCGGCGACGGCATCACCGTCCGCGCGCTGCAGGAGAACCAGCACGCGGCGCTGCATCGCGCGCACGTCGATCATTCGCTCGACAACACGTTCCGGCAGGGCGGCAGCATTCCCGCGCTGTGGGCACGCGCCTCCGGCGCCGATACCCGGGTGGTCGCGCTGACCTGGGTCGACGAGGCGCAGGCGATCGTCGCGTTGCCGGAAACCGGCCTGAAGCGGCCAAGGGACCTGCGCGGGCGCCGCATCGGGCTGCCGCGCCGCGACGGCGAACGTATCGACATCTTCCGCGCGGCGGCGCTGCGCGGCTTCGTCAGCGCGCTGTCGCTCGACGGGCTCGGCCCCGCCGACGTCGAATGGGTCGACGTGCCCGCGTCGAACCTGCGCGCGCCCGTGTCGACGCCGCTGACGCGCGACGCGGCATTCAGCCATCCGTCGAGCCTGTCCAGCCGGCGCCTTTATGCGGCCGAAGCGGCCGCGCTCGTGCGCGGCGAGGTCGATGCGATCTACGTGAAGGGTTCGCTCGGGCTCGAGACCGCACACCTGATCGGCGCGCAGCCGGTCGTCGACATCGGCTTTCATCCCGATCCGCAGATCCGCATCAACAACGGCTCGCCTCGGCCGCTGACCGTCAATGCGTCGACGCTCGAACGCCATCCCGACATCGTTCGCCGCTTCCTCGCGCGCGTGACCGACGTCGAAGGCTGGGCGCGCGAGCACGAGCAGGAAGTGCTCGGCTATCTCGGCCGCGAGACGGGATCGGGCCATGACTGGCTGCGGCTCGCGTACGGCACCGACGTGCACCGGCGGCTGCGCACGGATCTCGACGAAGCGTCGATTGCCGCGCTCGACGATTTCAAGCGCTTCCTCGTCGAATGGCGGTTCCTGCCTGCGGATTTCGACGTGCGCGCGTGGATCGACCGGCGCGCGCTCGACGGCATCGCACCGTTGTCTCGCGACGCCGCGCGGTGAGCGCGCCGGCACGCGTCGCCGACGCATGGCGGCGCGAGCGCTTCACCGGCGGCTTCATGCTGCTGGCGCTCGCGAGCGGCACGACGATCAGCATGGCGCAGCTCGCGACGATGCTGTATGCGCTCGCGCTCGGCGTCGACAGCGCGCGGCTCGGCATCATCGCCGCGATGGAGCCGCTCGGCATCGCGCTGATGACGCTGCCGGCCGGGCTGCTCGTCGCACGCTACGGCGCGCGGCGCGTGTACTTCGCCGCGAGCATGGGGCCGATGCTGCTCAACCTCGTCGTGCCGTATACCGGCGCATGGCCGCTGATCGCGCTCACGCAAGTGCTGATCGGGCTGTGCATCCCGTTCCGGATCGTGTCCATCAACGGCGTGTTTCTCGCGCGTCTCGCGCAGATCGGCCTCGCGCGCGCCGGCTGGTACCGCGCGGCGATGTCGGTCGGAACCGGCATGGTCGGGCCGTGGCTCGCGAGCTGGCTGATCGGCGCGCATGGCGCGGTCGCGACGTTCTGCGCGGCGTCGGCGAGCTTCGCGGGCATGGCGCTGTTCAGCCGGACGCTGCTCGGCGACGCCGAGGCCGCGCCGCGCGGCGCCCGACCGGAAACCGGCGGCCTGCGCGCATTGCTGGCGCTCGCATGGAATCACGACGTGCGCGAGCAACTCGTGCTGGAGGCCGTGAACAGTGCGACGCGTTCGCTTGCCGGCGCGTATACGGTCGTGCTCGCGATCCAGTCGCTCGGGTTGTCCCAGGCGCACGCCGTCGCGCTGCTGACGTTGCAGGGCGTGGTCTCGGTGATCGCACTGTTCGGGCTCGGCCATGCCGCGCAGCGGCTGGGCGCCCGCCGTTGCCACGGGCTCAGCCTGGCCGGCGCCGTGGCCGGCCTGCTCGCGCTCGGGCTCGCCCGTGACGCGTGGATCGTCGGCGCGGGGCTCGCCGTGCTGTGCGCCGGTTCGTCGCTGCTGCATCTCGTCAACATGCAGCGCCTCGGCCGTCACCCGGCGGACAAGAGCCAGGTGTCGAGCCTCTACAACCTCGCGTCGATGACGGGCGCGTTCTGCGGCCCGCTGGCCGGCAGTGCGCTCGTGCCGGCCGTCGGGTTGCAGGCCGTGTTTCTGTGCTGGCTGCCCGTCGTCGTGCTGGTGGCGTGCGCGTTGCGCGTCGCACATGCGAGGCGCGATGCGTCGCAGCCCGTGACTGCAAAGCTCTCCTGACGACCGTCGGAGCGCGTGTCGCGCGATCCGGCAGTGTTGCGTGACAAGCAGTTTGCTTCCGTTCACAGATGCGCATGCAGCAACGCGCACACCGCATACCTGCCGGAAGCCCGATACGACGGGCCTCTCGAGGCTGGCATCCGAATTGCAACAGGGAACCCGTGCGTCGCGCACGCACGTGCGTTCAACCGATCAAACAGGATGACTCATCGATGTTCAGGAAAAAACTAATCGTCACCGCGCTGGGGGGACTGCTGACGGGCGGAGCCGTATCGTTGCCCGCGTGGGCGGAAGAGGGTGCGGTGACGGCGGCACCGGACGCGAAGCCGGCACAACCGGGCACGGACGATGCCGCCGCGGCTGCACCGACGGCGGCCCGTGCGACCCGCGGCACGGCCATCCGCGAAACGAACCTCGGCACGGTCACCGTGACCGCGCGCCGGCGCAAGGAGAGCATCCAGGACGTGCCGGTCGCGGTGAGCGCGCTGAGCGGCGACGCGATCAGGAATAACGAGCTGCGCGTGGTCAACGACGTGACGAAGTACGTGCCGAACTTTACCGGGCAATCGACCGAGGGCCGCGAGCGGCCGCGCTGGTTCCTGCGCGGCGTCGGCAGCAACGATCCGTCGGACCTGTCGCTGAGCCCGATCGGCGTGTACTTCGACGACGTGTACATCAACAGCGTGTTCGGGCAGGGCTTCCCGCTGTTCGACCTCGATCGCATCGAAGTGCTGCGCGGCCCGCAAGGCACGCTGTGGGGCAAGAACACGGTCGGCGGCGCGCTCAGCATCACGTCGCAGAAGCCGACCTTCGACGTGAGCGGCTACGGCAAGATCGGGCTCGGCCAGTACAACAGCCGGCTCGCGGAGGCCGCGATCGGCGGGCCGATCGGCAAGAACGACGTGCTGGCCGCGCGCGTGTCGGTGTATCACGAGAACGCCGACAGCTTCTACACGAATACGGTTCAGCAAGGGCGCTTCGGCGGCTTCCACGACAACGCGGTGCGCTTCCAGGTGCTCGCCGTGCCCACGTCGGACACCAACTTCCTGTTCAACATCCACGGCCGCAACTACACGGGCGGCGGCAATGCGTGGCACGCGCAAGGCGCGGGGCCGGGCGGTGCGAACCAGTTCGGCTTCGTCGGCTCGAGCGATCCGTACACGGTGTCGCTCAACGCGCCGTCGAGCGATCACATCTCGACCTGGGGCACGTCGCTCACCGCGCACTGGCGCATCAACCCGGCGGTCACGCTCACGTCGATCACCGCGTTCGAAGGGCTGCACCGCTGGTATCAGGACGACGAGGATTATTCGGCGTTCGACGCCGCACGCTCGCACGACCGCCTGTCGAGCCGCCAGTTCTCGCAGGAATTCCGGCTCGAATCGCCGCAGACCGACCGGCTGAGCTGGCTCGTCGGCACGCACCTGTTCACCGAGCAGCTGGCCGAGCAGGGCGCCGGCGGCGGCTTGCCGGGTTCGCCGTCACCCGCGTTCTACCACCTGACCGACCTCACGCAGCACACGCAGAGCGCGGCGATCTTCGGCAGCGTGAAGTACCGGTTTACCGACCGCTTCAACGTGACGGGCGGGCTGCGTTACACGATCGAGCGCAAGAACATCAACCTGACCGGGCTGCAGGGCACCGGCAACGTGACGTTCGGCAATCCGGGCAGCTGGTGGGAGCCGTCGTCGGTGTCGTCGCCGCTGGCGGTCAGCGCGCGGCAGAACCAGACGAACACGTGGCGCGCGCCGACCTGGGACCTCACGCCCGAATACGCGCTCAGCAACAACGTGCGTGCGTACTTCCGCTATGCGCGCGGCTTCCGTTCGGGCGGCTACAACGGCAACGCGTATACGCAGAGCACGGTGTCGACCGTGTCGCCGGAGTACCTGACCGACTATGAAGTCGGCATCAAGAGCGAGTGGTTCGACAAGCGGCTGATCGTCAACGCGAGCGTGTTCCACTACGACTATCGCGACATCCAGGTGTTCGCGCTCGCGCCGAACCCGTTCGGCGGCCCGCCGGTGTCGACGCTGTCGAATGCGGGGCAGGGGCGCGCGGACGGCTTCGAACTGGAGCTGAAGGCACAGCCGGTCAACAGCCTCTACCTGTTCGCGAACCTCGGGATGCTGAACACGCGCTACACGGAGTTCCGCTACGTGCCGACCGCCGTCGGCAACTCGTTCGCGCGCTCGCCGCATACGACGATCAATGCGGGCTTCGACTATCGCGTACCGGTGTCGTTCGGCACGCTGACGGCCGGCGGTGACGTGAACTACCGCAGCCGCGAATACTTCAGCGCGACCCGGCAGACGATGCCGCAGCTCTGGCAGGGCGGCTACACGGTGCTGAACGCGCACGTTTCCTACACGACGCCGAACCAGAAGTACATCGTGACGGGTTACGTGACGAACCTGACCAACAAGGTCTACAAGAAGCTCGAGCTGCTGCCGTCGTATGGCGCGTATCCGGTGCTGTACGGCGATCCGCGCACGGTCGGGATCACACTGACCGCGAAAATCTGACGGGCGGGACGGGCACGGGCACGGCCACGCCGCGCATGCGGCGACGCGGCGGCCCGCCCGTGTTCGCCGCGCGTCAGACCAGCAGCGACAGCGTCCTGAACAGCGCGAGATCCGCCTTGCGTGCCGACCGCGCATGGCGGCGGATCACGTGCAGCAGGCACTCGATGAAGCAGCGCGCCGCGTCGCTCAGCGTGCTGCTGCGCCGCGTGACGATCCCGAGGTCGCGCGGCTCGAAAGTCTCCTTCAGCTGCAACGCGCGCATCCGTTCGCCGAACGGCGGCACCGCGGCGAGAATCGTCGGGCACCACGTGCACATGTCGGCCTGTTCGAGCATCGTCTGCAGCATCGCCGCCGACTGCGCGCGGACGATGCGCCGTTCGTCGATGTCGGCACCGTGGCGCGTGAACAGGTAGTCGACGAGCGCGGCCTGCCCGTCGGCCGCGAAATTCAGCACCCAGTCGTTCTCGAGCAGGTCATGGATCGATCGCGCGTGTTCGCGCGGATGGCCGGCGCGCACCATCACCGATGTCTCGTAGCGCAGCATCGGCTCGAACGCGAATTCCTGCGTGCCGCCCGGTTGCACGTGCCCGAGCGCGAAATCCATGCTGCCGTCACGCAACAGCGGCTGCGCGACGGCCATCAGCGCCTCGTAGAGTTCGAGGCGCACGTCGGGCATCCGCTCGCGAAAGCGCAGCACCGTTTCCGCCAGGAACGTCTTCGTGAGCCACGGCGTCACGCCGATGCTCAGCCGGCCCTCGATGCGGCCGCGCATGCGTTCGAGATCGCTCTGCGCATGTTCGAGCTGCTTCAGCACGAGCTTCGCGTGCGTGAGCAGCGTCTTGCCGTATTCCGTGAAACCGATCCCCTCCGGCGCGCGCACGAGCAGCGGCAGGCGCTCACCTGCCTCCAGTTCGCGCAGCGCGCGCGTGACGGCCGCCTGCGACAGCCCGAGCGTGCGCGCCGCGCCGCGGATGCTCCCGGCCTCCGCGCTCGCGACGAGCGCCTGAAGCTGATGCAGCCTGATCGTACCCATGGCGTGATACCCGACAACGAAAGGTTGTCATCATAACGAAACCGCGGCTGTTCGCCGGGATTTTCGCTGCCTACGATGCGGCCACGATCGGTCATTCGGGCGATCGGCAACCGGTGTACATCGAGGAGAATCGGGGTTGAACCACACACCAATCCAGCCGGAATTGGCGGCCATCGAGACGGAGATGATCGCGCTGCGCCGACGGCTGCACGCGCATCCGGAGCTCGGATTCGAGGAACATGCGACGAGCGACCTCGTGGCCGGCCTCCTGACAACGTGGGGTTATCGGGTGACGCGCGGGCTCGGCGGCACGGGCGTGGTCGGCACGTTGACGCGAGGCACCGGGAAGCGGCTCGGGCTGCGCGCCGACATGGACGCGCTGCCGATCCGCGAGGCGACCGGGTTGCCGCATGCGAGCCGGTGCGACGGCGTGATGCACGCATGCGGCCACGATGGCCATACGGCGATGCTGCTGGCGGCGGCGCGGTGCCTGGCCGAGCGCACCCGCTTCACGGGCACGCTGAACCTGATCTTCCAGCCGGCCGAGGAAGGGCTCGGCGGCGCGAAGCGGATGATCGACGACGGGCTGTTCGAGCAGTTTCCGTGCGATGCGGTGTTCGCGATGCACAACGTGCCGGGCCTGCCGGCCGGCGTGCTCGGCTTTTGCGACGGCCCGGCGATGGCATCGGCCGACGAGGTGCGCGTGCGCGTGACCGGGCGCGGCGGGCATGGCGCGGCGCCGCATACGACGATCGACCCGGTGGTCATCTGCGCGTCGATCGTGATGGCGCTGCAGACCGTCGTGTCGCGCAACGTGAACCCGCAGGACCTGGCGATCGTGACGGCCGGCTCGATCCATGCGGGCACCGCGTCGAACGTGATCCCGCCGCACGCGGATCTGGCGCTGAGCGTGCGCGCACTGTCGCCGGACGTGCGCGCGCTGCTCGAACGGCGCATTTGCGAGATCGTGCACGGGCAGGCCGCGAGCTACGGCGCGACGGCCGAGATCGATTACCGCCACGACTATCCGGTGCTCGTCAATCACGCGGCGGAAACCGCCTTTGCGCGCGACGTCGCCCGCGAATGGGGCGGTGACGGCGCGCTGATCCCCCATCTGCGGCCGATCGCGGCAAGCGAGGACTTCGCGTTCATGCTGAACGCTTGTCCCGGCAGCTACCTGTCGATCGGCAACGGCGAAGGCAATGGCGAAGGCAGCGCCGGATGCGGGCTGCACCATCCCGGCTACGACTTCAACGACACGTGCCTCGCCACCGGCGCGAGCTACTGGATTGCGTTGGCGGAGCGTTATCTGGCGTGACGCAACCGCATGATCTTGACTGACGATTCACACGAGGAAGGAGACTGGCAATGAAGCAGTGGAAGCAATGGAAACGGGTGGCGGCGCTCGCGGCGGCGCTGGCGGCGGGGGCGGCGCATGCGGGTGACTGGGCGGGCAGGGAGATTCGCCTCGCGGTCGATCCGACTTACCCGCCGCTCGAGTACAAGCTGCCCGACGGCACGCTGACGGGCTTCGGGATCGACATCACGAATGCGTTGTCTGCGGAGCTGCATGCGCGGTGCGTGTGGGTCGAATCGAGTTTCGACGGGATGATTCCGGGGCTGCTCGCGCGCAAGTTCGACGTCATCGCGTCGTCGATGACGATTACACCGAAGCGGCAGCAGCAGATCGCCTTCACGAACCGGATCTCGAATGCGCCGGCGCGCCTCGTCGCGCGCAAGGGTTCGCCGCTGCTGCCGACGGCTGGCGCGCTGAAGGGCAAGCGTGTGGGCGTCGAGCAGGGCTCCACGCAGGCCGACTATGCGATCGCGAACTGGCAGCCGGCCGGCGCGCAGATCGTGTCGTACCCGAACCAGGACCAGGTCTATGCCGATCTCGTGACGGGCCGGCTCGACGCGGCGTTCCAGGCATCGATCGCGGCGAGCGACGGTTTCCTGAAGAAGCCGCAGGGCAAGGATTTCGCGTTCGTCGGAGCGGCGATCGACGACGTGAAGTATTTCGGGCAGGGCGACGGGCTCGGGCTGCGCAAGCAGGACAACGACCTGCGCGACGCCTTCAACCGCGCGCTCGCGACGATCCTCGCGAATGGCACGTACCAGCGGATCAACCGGAAGTATTTCGACTTCGACATCTACGGCACGAAGTAAGCGGTGGCGCCATGCCTGGCGCGGTAACGACAAAACAAATAAGGATGACGGATGAACTGGAGACTGATTTTCGTCGCGATGCCGGCACTGTGCGCCGCGCCCGCGTTCGCACAAGGCAGCGTCACGCTGTACGGCCTCGTCGATGCGGGCATCGACTACACGAACAATGTCGGCGGCCATGGCGCGTGGCAGATGGCGAGCGGCTTCGCGCAGGGCAGCCGCTGGGGGCTGAAGGGCAGCGAGGACCTGGGGGGCGGCTACAGCGCGCTGTTCCAGGTCGAGAACGGCTTCAACGTGAACAGCGGCACGCTCGCGCAGGGCGGCCGCATGTTCGGGCGGCAGGCGTACGTCGGCCTCGGCAGCGCGCGTTTCGGCACGCTGACGCTCGGCCGGCAATACGATGCGGTGGTCGACTATCTCGCACCGACCACCGCGAACGGCAGTTGGGGCGTCTATCCGTTCTCGCATCCGCTCGACAACGACAACACCGGCAATACGTTTCGGGTCAACAACACGGTCAAGTATGCGAGCCCGGATTTCGCCGGGTTCTCGTTCGGCGGCACGTACAGCTTCAGTAACGACACGGGCTTTGCGAACAACCGGCAGTGGAGCGTCGGCGCGCAGTACGAGCAGGGCGGGTGGCTCGTCGGCGCGGCCTTCCTGAATGCGGACAACCCGGGTGCGACGCCGGGCGGCGCGATCGCGGGCTCGGGATCGGTCGGCGCCGATGCGAACTTCGCGTCGGCGCGGCTGCGGATCTTCGGTGCGGGCATCAACTACACGGCCGGGCCCGCGACGGTCGGGTTCGCGTACACGAACAGCAACGTCACGCGGCCCACCGCGAACGTCGGTTACCTGTTCGGCGACGAAACGATCGAGCCCGTGACCGGCGCGCTCGCAGGCGGCACGGTGACGTCGATCAAGTACCGGAACTTCGAAGTGAACGGCAAGTACCAGTTCACGCCCGCGCTGTTCGTCGGGGCGCAGTACGTGTACACGACGGTGCGCTACGACGCGACGACGGGCACCGCGAAGCCGAAGATCCATTCGCTCGGGCTGATGGGCGACTACACGCTGTCGAAGCGCACGGACGTATACCTGACGGGCGCCTGCCAGCGGATCGCGGGCGACGCGACGGGCTCGTCGCTCGACCAGGCCTATGTTCCCGGCGCGGCGGACCTGTCGTCGACCTCGAAGCAACTGATGATTCACGCGGGGATTCGTCACCGGTTCTGACGCCGGATGCGGCGGGCGAAGCCGCCCGCTGCCCGTCACCCCGATGCGCTTACCGCGCGACGCGGATCACGACCTTGCCGAAGTGCTGCCCCGACTGCAGGTACGCATACGCCTGCGGCGCTTCGTCGAAGCCGAACACGCGATCGACCACCGGCTTGATCCGCTTCGCGTCGACGAGGCGCACGACGTCGTCGAGCATCGCGCGGCTGCCGACCATGATCCCCTGCAGCCGCCGGATCCCGCCGATCAGCGACAGCAGCCCGAGCTCGGGGCCGCCGAAGCTGCTGAGGCCGCCGATCACCGACACGGTGCCGCCCATCTTCGTCGCGGCGACCGAGCGCGGCAGCGTATCCTTGCCGCCGACTTCGACGACCAGATCCGCACCCGCGCCGCCGGTGAGCCGCAGCACGTCGTGTTGCCATTCGGGCGTGGCGCGATAGTTGATGGTTGCGTCCGCACCGAGCGCGCGGGCGCGTTCGAGCTTCGCGTCGCTCGACGACGTGACGATGGTGCGCAGCCCCGCGGCATGCGCGAGCTGCAGCGCGACGATCGACACGCCGCCCGTGCCGAGCAGCACGACGGTCGCGCCGGGCCCCAGGCCGCCGTCGGCGAACAGCGCGTTCCATGCAGTGATGCCCGCGCACGACAGCGTCGCCGCCTCGTCGTAGTCCAGATGCGCGGGAATCGCGACCAGCGCCGCTTCGTCGGACACGAAGTGCTCGGCCAGCACGCCGTCGAAATGCGAGCCGGGCGATCCCGCGGTTTTCTGCGGCGTCGGCGGCCCTTCGATCCAGCTCGGGAAGTAGGTGTTGATCACGCGATCGCCGGGCTTGAAGCGCGTGACGTCGCGGCCCGTTTCGATGACTTCGCCGGCGCCGTCGGCAACCGGAATCAGCGCTTCGTTGCCGATGCCGAGATAGTCGCCGCGCGCGAACATCAGGTCGCGATAGTTCAGGCCGGCCGAATGGATCTTCACGACGACGTCGGTCGGCCCGACCGCGCGGCGTGTCGCGTCGATGCGCCGAAGCCCGGCCACACCGTCGCCCGGTTTCACTTGCCATGCGTGCATGTCGACTCCTTTTTCGAGATAGTGCGGACTATCATAGTGTTGCGCGCAGGGACGCATTGACGATAATTCGGCCGACGACTGTCGCCTGCATGGACACAAACGTGTTACCCAACCGGAGCGAAATGGCATGGACGAGCGGCTCAGAGGCGTTGCCGAATTTGTCGACGTGGTGGATTCGGGCAGCTTCGCGGCGGCCGCGCTGCGGCTCGGCGTCACGCGCTCGGCGGTCGCGAAGGTCGTCGCGCGGCTCGAACGCCGTCTCGGCACCCGGCTGCTGCAGCGCACGACACGCCAGCTCGGCCTGACCGACGAGGGGCTCGTCTATTACGAACAGTGCCGGCGGCTGCTCGCCGAACTCGGCGAGACGGAGGCCGCGCTCGACGCGGGCCAGCGCGAGCCGGCGGGGCGGTTGCGCGTCAGCGTGCCCGTGCTGTTCGGGCGGCAGTGCGTGGCGCCCCTCATGCGGCGCCTTGTGGAGCGCCATCCGCGGCTCGAAATCGACGTGTCGTTCAGCGATCGCGTGGCCGACCTCGTCAACGACGGCTTCGACATCGCGGTGCGCATCGGCGAGCTCGCCGATACGAGCGCGCTCGTCGGCCGCAAGCTCGGCGTGCAGCGCATGGGCATCTGCGCATCGCCCGCGTATCTCGAACGTCATGGCCGGCCGGCGGGGCTCGACGAACTCGCGTCGCACGTCGGCATCGCGTATTCGCGCGGCGGGCAGCCGACGCCGTGGCCGATAGTCGGCGCGAACGGCGCGGTGCACGACCATCGTCCGGCCGGGCGCCTGCGGCTCGACGACCTGCAGGCCATTGCGGATGCGGCCGCCGCCGGCGCGGGCCTCGCGTGGCTCCCCTGCTGGCTGATGGCGCCTTACCTGCGCGACGGCCGCCTCGCGCTCGTGCTGGACAGCAACAGCGTGTCGGGCGCCGAAGTGTTCGCGGTGCGGCCGGCATCGCGCCACGTGCCGTCGAAGGTGCGTGTCGTCATCGATGCGCCCGTCGACGAGATACCGAAGATGCTCGCGTCGGATGGGTGAGGCGTACGCGGTCGGCCATGCGGTCGCCGCAAGATCTCAACTCGACGCACCACGCGGATTGCAGTCCACCGAATACTCCGCATGCTCGCCGTTGACGTGCAGAACCAGCGTCGCCTTGCAGATATCGCTCGAATCGACGCTCAGCCGAAGTGTCGCGAGCGGCTGATCCTCGCCGCCCGCCAGCCGCGATTCGCCGGAGCGCGTCAGCGAGGCCGAACCCGCGCCGCCGGTGCGGGTGATGCGCAGGCTGTACGACACGTCGACCGGTGCGGCCGCGCGCACGTGCGGCACGATATTCACGCCGCCGGCGCTGGCGGCGACGTCGAAATAGGCGCTGAGATCGTGAATGCCAACCATGATCGTCCCCTGTCGAATGAAAAAAAGGCCGAACGGGCATCCGTCCGGCCTTTCCGTTACGCCGGCGGCGCTTAGTGCTGCTTGACCGAAACGGTGTTGTTGAAGCCGTTCTGGTTGATGCTCGCGTAGTTGGCGTTGCCTTGTTGCACCAGCGTGGCGTTGTTGTTGTAGCCGGTCTGCGTCACGTAGCCCAGGTTACCCGTGCCGGACACTTGCGACGCGTTGATGACGTTGAAGCCGCCGGCCTGCGAAAGGCTCAGCACGTCATCCGCACCCGTCTGCGACGCATTGGCGTAGTTGCCGATGTCGAGCGTCTGGTTCACCGTCGTCAGCGACCCCGATGCCGCCGATTGCGCCACGTACGCCTGGTTGTTCGCCGAGCTCTGCGCGATGGATGCCGTCGAGCCTGCCGAACTGGTTTGCGTGATCGTTGCCAGGTTGTTCGCGGCGGTTTGCGTGATGGTCGCGCTGTTGCCGAAGCCGAACTGCTGCGAGATCGCCGCGGTGTTCTGGGCGGCCGACTGGTTGATCGTCGCGGCGTCGCCGAACTCGAGCGTCTGGTTGACCGTGGCGTTGTTGCCGTCCGCCGTCTGCGTGATCGAGGTGGTATTGCTGCTCGCCAGGATCTGGTTGACCGTCGCGGTGCTGCCGGCCACGCCACCCGATTGCGAAATCGTCGTCAGGTTGGCGCCGCCGAACCACGAATTGACGTTGGCGGTTGCGGTGCCGCTCTGGGTCGTCGTGACATTGTCGCCACCTTCCGCGAACTGCGTCACGTTGGCGTTGGTCGCGCCGCCCGTTTGCGTGATCGACGTCGTGTTCGCGCCGCCCCAGGAGGTCTGGACAGACGCGGTGCCGTTGTTGCCGGTCTGCGTGATGCCGACGGTGTTGCCGATGGTGTCCGTCTGCGTCACGCTCGCGTTGTTGCCGACCGCCATCTGGCTCGGCGTGCCCTGGTTGATCGTCACGGTGTTCCAGCCGCCGCCCTGCTGCGAGATCGACGCGGTGTCGATGTAGCTGTACTGGTTGATCGTGTTGACGTCGTATTGCGGGCCGCCCGTGTACGCCGACGTCGTCTGCGTGATGGTCGCCGAGAAATCGCCGCCGCCGGATTGCGTCACGTAGTTCTTCTCGTGCGACGAGCCCGTTTGCGACACGTTCACGCTCGAGTACGGCTGCGCCCACCAGGAGTTCTGGTTGATCACGGTCGTATCGTCGGTACCGCCCTGGGTCGTCACGTTGGCGACGAAACCGTAGCGGGGATCGTTACCGGACGCCGACTGGGTAATCGCCACCGAATCCCCGGTCGTCGCCGTCTGTTCGACGGTTGCCGAGTTGTAGTTGCCGGTTTGTCCGATGTTCACGGTGTTGCCCGATGAATCGGCCTGTGCGGCGGCCGATGCGAGCATCAGCACGGCGATTGCGATTGCAGACTTGGTCACCTTCATTTGTTGCTCCTGATTCGAAAGAAAATTTGCCGGAAAAGTCGGTCTTTACCGGCACCCCCGCCATTCGAGGACGCTCTCACGCCTCACTCCTCTGCACTTCAAGCACAGCACCTGCGACCTGCGTAACCGTTACCGCGTCAGCACCGTGGCGCGCGCACCGTGGCCGGTCTGAATCACCTGGATGCCGGTGTTCGAGCCGCCTTGCACGATGTTCACCGCGTTGTTGCTGCCGTTCTGCGTGACGCGCGCCGACAGCGACGTGCCGACCTGCGTCGAATCGACCGAATTGCCGGCGCCGTTCTGCTGCACCTGCAACGTGTTGCCGTTGCCGCGCTGCGTCGCCTTCAACGTGTTGCCGAAGCCGGCCTGCGAAGCCGCGACCCAGTTCTGCGCACCGGTCTGCCGCGCGATGATCGAGTTGCCGTCGCCGGCCTGCCGGATCAGCGCACCGTTGTGGCCCGCCTGGTCCAGCGACGCGCCGTTGCCGCCGCCGTCCTGCCGGACCGCGACGATGTTGCCGCTGTAGTCGAATGCAGGTTCGGGCGGGCCGAGATCGCTGAGCGGCACGGGTGCGCCCGACGCGGCCTGCATGGCCGCCGCTGCCGCCACGGTCGCGAGCACCCGCCGCATCACGCGGGCACGCCCGTTCCGCTCACGCTGTCGATTCATCATGTTTTCTGCGCTGGCCGGCCTGATGCCGGTTAATGAGTGGACGCGCCCGGACGATCGATCTTCTGCGGGTCGTACGCGGTGTTGGCGTCCTCCATGTCCTGCGCGTATTGCCGGTCTTCCTGCAGATACCGCTGCATCGTCGGGTCGTACCAGTCCTGGTCGTTCTTCAGCGCCCAGGTCTGGTTCGCGACACCCTGGACGATCAGGTGCGTGAGCGCCGATTCGATCGCTTCGTTGACGCAGATCTGCGCGGGTTCGTTGCGGGTCAACCCGACTTCCGCCTGCAGCAGGTCCTTGAAGCCGACGAAGCGATAGACGCCCGTGTCGACCTGATACGAGTAGACGGTCTTGGTCGTCGAGACGCTGTTGAGCACCTGGCCCGTGCGGATGTCGATCGCGCGCAGGTTGACGGTGACCTGGTCGACCCGGTATTGCATCGATCCGCTGATGCCGAGGTAGGCGACACCGGCCCCGCCGGTCCGGACGTTCGTGTCGTAGCCGACGATGCCGCCTTCGAGCACGATGTTTGCCGGCATGAGCGGCGCCATCGCATCGTTCTGCGCCTTCTTCGCATCCGCGCCGTCGGTGGCGCGCATGATCTTGCGTTCGGTCAGGAGGTCCTGCAGGTTTTCGCGTTCCACCGGCGTGAACCAGCCGGAGTCGCGCATCGCCTTGACCAGGAACGACGCGCCGCCCTGCGTGACCTGCGACGAAAACGAGCTGTCCGGCGACGCCTTGTACTGCCCGGTCAGGTCGCGAAAGCCGTAGACGGCCGCGACGATCTTGCCCTTCGGCGGCGGGAGATGCGTGAGGTCGCGCGTGGTGCGCGTCGGCGGTGTCAGCGTGGCATTGCTCAGCGCGGGCATCGGCCGCGTGACGCAGCCGGCCAGCGACAGCAGCAGCGCTGCAATCGTTGCGATCCGTGTCATCCCCGTGTCGAAGCGTGCCCGTTCAGCGTTTTTTCTCATGATTCGCCCAGTCGTTTTTTTCGATTCATTGTCCGTTGCTGACGATGAAGGTCGACGTCGCGCCCGTCGTCTTGTCGGTGGTCGTCACTTGCAGGTTGCCGTTGCCGGCCGCACTCACGACGATCGTGAAATTGCCCGTGCTGATCGTTCCCGGCTTGAGGTCGCCGTTGGTGCCGACGATCGAGTTCGTCACCGAGCTGGCGACGCGCGACAGGATCGCCTGCTGCAACTGCGCATTGAACTGGTCGAGGGACGACGTGGAAGTCGGTGACGAGTACGCGGACAGCGACGGATCCGTGTGCTTGTTCTGCGCATTCGCCTCGTTGAGCAGGTTGGGGCCGTTTGCCGGGTTGCCGCCGAAGTTCGGGTTGTTCGGCTGATAAACCAGTGTCGACGACCATGTGCAAGGCGAAACCGCGGTCATCGCGACCAGGGCGATCAAGCTCAATCCGTTTCGATTCATTTTTCCTAACCCCTTGTTTTCGATTAATCGACTAAATCTCGTCTTTCGCCAGATCCGAATCGGGGAACAGCAAATTCGACAGATCGTCCTGAATGACGGTTTGAAAGGAAATATTGGCGGCGCTTTCGGCCACGGCCTTGACGTTGGCCCGCGCAATCGGCAGGAAGGTCTGGAATACGCGCTTCTGCTGGAACTCGACCCAGATCAGGCTGCCGTAACGCCCGGACGGGCGTTCGTGAATGGCGACCATGTAGCGCTCGCTCAGCGGGATTTCCGACCACGTCTGCGAGAAGTAGGTATAGAAATCGCGGCCGGCGAGCGTCACGGCATCGGTGGTCACCGTGCCGCCGAGCTGATCTTCCGGAAGGGCGTGGCGGGCGGCCGCCCGTGCGCCGGCCGCCGTGGCGCCCGCCGCCGGCTGCGCAACGGCCGGGCCCGCGCCGGGCGCGGGCTTCGGTGCGTCGAGGACCCGCTCGGCGTTCAGCAGCGTCGAAGGCGGCGCGATCGGATGTCCGCCGTTCGCCGCGGCGGAAGGCGGCGCGACGACGGTGTCCTGGGCCTGCGCGCGTGCCGTCGCGAACAGCGACAGGCACGTCACGGCCCCCCAGGCAAATCGCCTGCTTGCGCTCGATTCCATTTCCCCGACCCCGGATTCACTTGTACGAAATATGGCGGCGCCCGATTTTCGGGTTATTCGTTCCTGGTCGAACGCGGCACATGGTGGGGGGAGTCAGCAAGAGGCATGCCTGTCGCTGTTTCAAACGGAATTTATTTTAAAGTCGTTATTCGTCTAATTTTTCTGATGTGCATTTCATTCGCGTAAAACGTTTGCGGATGTGATATCTCATTAACAATCTTTCTTTTTCATTCGGCGTATTGCGATTAAATCAGACGATAAATCGTGCCAATCGTGATTTGGAAATTCCTTGCGCAGCTGATGCGCGGTAAACGTAACGTGTTGCTACGGACACGCTCGTAACGACACGACGTAACGTCCGTTACGCACGTAGAATCGTCCGACCAAAGCGCAGGTTCCGAGTCTCCACCCCGGCAACCTCTCTCCACGCTCTTCATGTGAACGGACTTCGGGAGCACGCATGTCATCTCGCACCTATCTCGTCACCGGCGCAACGCGCGGCATCGGCCTCGCGGTCAGTACCTTGCTCGCACGGCACGGTCATCACGTCATCGGCCTCGCGCGAAATGTGCAGGGCATCGACTTTCCCGGCGAATTGCGCGCGTGCGATCTCGCCGACATCGAACAGACGGCCGCAACGCTTGCCCGTATCGGCGAGCAGCACGTTGTCGACGGTATCGTGAACAACGCGGGCATCGTGATGCCGCAACCGCTCGGGCAGATCGATTTCCGGTCGCTGCAGACCGTGTTCGATCTCAACGTGCGGGCCGCGATCCAGGTCACGCAGCACTTTGCGGACGCGATGAAGGCGCGCGGCCACGGGCGCATCGTCAATATCTGCAGCCGGGCGATTTTCGGCAGTCTCGATCGCACCGCGTATTCCGCCGCGAAGAGCGCGCTCGTCGGCTGCACGCGCACGTGGGCGCTCGAACTGGCCGAGCATGGCGTGACCGTCAACGCGGTGGCGCCGGGGCCGATCGAGACGGAACTGTTCCGGCTGACGCGGCCCGTCGGCAGCGAAGCCGAACGCAAGGTGCTCGCGACGATTCCCGCGCGCCGGCTCGGCACGCCCGACGACGTGGCGGCCGCGATCGCGTTTTTCCTGTCGGACGAGGCCGGCTTCGTCACGGGGCAGGTGCTGGCCGTGGACGGCGGCGGTAGTCTCGGCGGACGCAGCTGAAGTACGACGCGCCGCCGCGCAGCCGAGCCGTCGCGCGCGGCCCGGCGGCGGCCGGCTTCGGCGCGCGGGGCGGGCGCATGCATACGCGCGTGCTGATGGCCGGTATTCGGTTTGCGCGCATATTCCGCCGCCCCGTTAGCATGTGACGAATCGGACTTTGGGGGCCGCGCGCGCGACGCTAAGATCGCCGATCCCGTAGATCGCGCGTTCCAGAACGATGAAAAAGTCCGCTTCGCCGTTGCATGCTGTTCGTTTCCGTGTCGTCTGCGCCGCGATTGCCGGCGCGTTGTCGCTCGCATCGTGCGGCGGCGTCGACAGCGATCCGCCGTCGTCATCGACGAACCCCGCGCCACCGCTGGCGGTGAAACGCCCGAACATCCTGTACATCATGGCCGACGATCTCGGCTATTCCGACATCCATGCATTCGGCGGCGAGATCAACACGCCGAACCTCGACGCGCTCGTCGCGTCGGGCCGCATCCTGTCGAACCATCACACGGGCACCGTCTGCGCGATCACGCGCGCGATGCTGGTGTCCGGCACCGATCACCATCTGGTCGGCGAAGGCACGATGGGGGTACCGACCGACGAACGGCGCGGGTTGCCCGGCTACGAGGGCTACCTGAACGATCGTGCGCTGTCGTTCGCACAACTATTGAAGGATGCCGGTTACCACACGTACATCGCGGGCAAGTGGCATATCGGTTCGGGGATCGTCGGCAGCGCGACGGGCAGCGGGCAGACGCCGGACCAGTGGGGCTTCGAGCGCAGCTACGTGCTGCTCGGCGGTGCGGCGACCAACCACTTCGCGCACGAGCCGGCCGGCTCGTCGAACTACACGGAAGACGGCCGTTACGTGCAGCCTGGCCAGCCCGGGCAGCCGGGCGGTGCGGGCGGCAGCCCGGCCGTGTTCTATTCGACCGATTTCTATACGCAGAAGCTGATCTCGTACATCGATTCGAACAAGCGCGACGGCAAGCCGTTCTTCGCGTACGCGGCGTATACATCGCCGCACTGGCCGCTGCAGGTGCCCGAACCATGGCTGCACAAGTACGCGGGCGTGTACGACGCCGGCTACGACGCGATCCGCAATGCGCGGATCGCACGGCAGAAGGCGCTCGGCCTGATCCCCGCCGACTTCAAGCCGTTCGACGGCCTGCCCGAAACGACGGCGGCGTCGCCCGCGACCGCGAACAACGGCACCGCGAATGCGAAATACGTCAGCGCGGTGCATTCGGCCGCCGACGGCTACAGCGACTACGGCCCCGGCAAGGTCGACAAGCTGTGGTCGAGCCTGTCGCCGGCCGAGCGCCGGGCGCAGGCACGCTACATGGAGATCTATGCGGGGATGGTCGAGAACCTCGACTACAACATCGGACTCCTGATCCAGCACCTGAAGGACATCGGCGAATACGACAACACGTTCATCATGTTCCAGTCGGACAACGGCGCGGAAGGCTGGCCGATCGACTCGGGCGCGGACCCGACGGCGACCGACACCGCGAACGGGCAGGATCCGGTCTACTCGACCCTCGGCACCGACAACGGCAAGCAGAACGCGCAGCGCCTGCAGTACGGGCTGCGCTGGGCCGAGGTGAGCGCGTCGCCGTTCCGGCTCACGAAGGGGTATTCGGCCGAAGGCGGCGTATCGACGCCGACGATCGTGCGCCTGCCGGGCCAGACGCAGCAGTTGCCGACGCTGCGCGCGTTCACGCACGTGACCGACAACACGGCGACGTTCCTCGCGATCGCGGGCGTTACGCCGCCTTCGCAGCCGGCGCCGCCGCTCGTCAACACGCTGACGGGCGTCGACCAGAACAAGGGCAAGGTGGTCTACAACAACCGCTACGTGTATCCGGTCACCGGCCAGTCGCTGCTGCCGGTGCTCACGGGGTCGGCGACGGGCGAGGTGCATACGACGCCGTTCGGCGACGAAGCCTACGGCCGCGCCTACCTGCGCAGCGCCGACGGCCGCTGGAAGGCACTGTGGACCGAACCGCCGCTCGGGCCGCTCGACGGACACTGGCAGCTTTACGACCTCGCGTCGGATCGCGGCGAGACGACCGACGTGTCGGCGCAGAACCCGTCGGTGATCGGCACGCTCGTCGACCAGTGGAAGACCTACATGAGCAACGTCGGCGGCGTCGAACCGCTGCGTCCGCGCGGCTACTACTGATACCGGGGCGACACGATGCGGTTCCGGTTCTGGACGATCGGCGCGGCGCTGGCCGCCACGTTGTTCGCCGCCGCGTTCGCGGCCGGTTATGCGAATCCCGTCGCGCCGGGGGGCGACGCATTCGACGACGCGAATCGCGGCCGCGCGCTCGCGCCGCTCGGCTCGGAGCGGCAGTGCGAGCGTTACTCGGGGCTGCCGGCAAAGTGGCGCGACGACCCGAAGGCCGGGATGGTGCACCTGCGCGGCGGCGCGTTCGTGTTCGGCAGCACGCGCGGCTATGCGGACGAGCGCCCGGTGGGCGACGGCCGCACGCGCGTCGGCGGCTTCTGGATCGACCAGACAGACGTGACGATCGCGCAGTTCGCCGCGTTCGTGCAGGCTACCGGCTACGTTACCGAGGCCGAGCAGCAGGGCGGGGCGGCCGTGTTCCATGTGCCGACGCGCGACGAGATGAACGCGCGTGACCTCGCGTGGTGGTCGTGGGTGAAGGGCGCGTCGTGGCGCCATCCGCGCGGGCCGGGCAGCGGCGTCGACGGGATCGGCAACCTGCCCGTCACGCTCGTCACGCAGCGCGATGCGCTCGCGTATGCGCGCTGGCTCGGCCGCGACTTGCCGACCGAGGCCGAATGGGAATACGCGGGCAAGGCGGGCCGCGACGACGCGTCGCTCGACGCGGCGCCGCGCGACGCGCAGGGCAAGCCGGCCGCGAACTACTGGCAGGGCGCGTTCCCGGTGCTCGACACGGCCGAGGACGGCCACGCGGGGCTCGCGCCCGTCGGCTGCTACGCGGCGAACGGGTTCCGGCTCTACGACATGATCGGCAATGCGTGGGAGTGGACGAAGGACGCCTATACGGGCCCGCACCAGTCGCATACCAACGGCGACACGGCGGCCGTCGCGCCGCCGACGCGTCGGCACGATACACCGATGGTCATCAAGGGCGGCTCGTTCCTGTGCTCGCGCGATTACTGCGTGCGCTATCGCGCGTCGTCGCGTGAACAGCAGGAAGCCGATCTCGGCGCGTCGCATATCGGGTTTCGCACGATTCTGAGGGATGCGTCATGAAGCGCGTCGTGCACTACCTGGGCGCGTGGCTGATGGTCGCGTGCGGGGGCGCTCATCCGGCCTTGTCCATTGCCGCTGAATCGACTGCTGCGACTGCACCGACTGCAGCGACTGCGGCGGCCGTCCGCGTCGGCGTGACGCGCGGCGTGCATGCGCAGATCCTCGACGAAGTGAAGCGGGTCGCCGCGTCACGAGGATTCGGCATCGACGTCGTCGAATTCGACGATGCGTCGCGCATCGACGCGGCGCTGGCCGATGGCCGGATCGACGCGGCCAGCTTTGAGGATGCGCAACAGCTTGCCGCGACGCGCGCGCAGAAACGCTACGCCCTGACCGGGATCGCGCCGACCGTCACGCTGCCGATGGCGCTTTATTCGCGCAAGCTCAAGAACCTGAACGAACTGCAACCCGGTGCGACGGTCGCGATTCCCGCCGATCCGCGCGGGATGGCGCGTGCGCTCGTGCTGCTGCAGAACGACACGCTGGTGACGCTGCGCGAGCAGGCCGGCCTGCATGCGACGCTGCGCGACGTGACCGGCAACCGGCTCGGGCTGAAGCTCGTCGCGCTGCGCCGCGAACGCCTTTACGCGGCGCTCGACAAGGCCGCGTTCGTTGCAATCGACAGCGACGATGCCGCGCGTGCCGGGCTGCAACCCGCGCGCGACAGCATCAGCCTCGAGGACGCGCGCTCGCCGTATGCGAACGTGCTGACGGTGCGCGATGCCGATCGCGCGAAGCCGTGGGTCACGCAACTCGTCGCCGCCTATCACTCGGACGACGTCGCGCGCTTCATTCTCACGCGCTACCAGGATTCGGTGCGACGGCCGTGGTAGACACCTACCTGCTCGCGTGCAACGCATGCGGACGCTGCTGCAACAGCGCGCCGACGCTGTCGTTGCGCGAACTGTTCCGGCATCGGCATCGCTTCGTCGGTGCGCTGACGATCGGTCGCGTGCCGAAGCGGCGGATCGGCGAGCGCTGGCGCGCGGGCGGCCGCGAGCACGCGTTCGATGCCGACGATGTCGCGGCTTTCGATGCGCTGGCCGGGCAGTTGTTTCACCGCACCGGCGGCGCGGGGAGCGAATGGATCGCGCTGACGCTGCAGGGCTACGACTATCCGTCGCTCGGCCGTTGCGCGGCACTGGCCGACGACGGCCGCTGCAGCGTGCATGCGGACAAGCCGTCGATCTGCGGCGCGGTGCCGCTCGATCCGATGCTGCCCGACCGGTTGCAGTCCCGAGTGCTGGCCGCGCGGCGCGACGATGCGGCGTGGCTTGGCGCGGACTGCGTTGTCGAAACGACGAGCACGCAATCTTCCGTCGCGGCTTCGTTCCCGATTCCGCTGGTGACGGCCGGCCAGGTCGCAGACCGCGCGGCGCTCGATGCATATCGCGATGCGCTCGTGTTCGAGCGCGCGGTGTGGCGCGACGCGGTGTTCGCATCGTTGACCGGCGGCGGGCAGGAGGGACATCGTGCGCTCTCGCGGCTTGCACCCGGCGGCTACCTGACCGTGTCGATCGTGCCCGTCCTGCTCGCCGTTGCGTCGGTATCCGCGCATTGCCGCACGCTGTGCATCGACTTCATCGACGCTCAGCGTGCATTGATCGCCGCGAACATCGACGCGGCACTCGCACGCCGGCATGCCGGCGACCGCCCCGCGACGCGCGAGTTGCGCGGCTTCGGCGAGGCGCTCGAACGTGCACGGCACGCGCTGGCCGCGATGCCGGCGCCCACGGCCGGCATGCGTGAAGACGCGCCGCGCATCGACGCGTGGCTCGCCGGCCATGCCGGTGCCGATCCGCTGTCCGCGTGACGATCGCGGCACGCTGCGCGTGCCTTACAATCGCCGCTCTTTCAATCGCTATCGCTGGAGCAGGCATGTACGCGTCGACCTTCATTTTCCGTGCCGGTCAATACGACGACGAGTTCCACCGGCTCGACCGGCAGATCGCCGACATGGCGCGCGCGACCCCCGGTTATCTCGGCGAGGAGACGTGGGAGAACGCCGAATCGGGGTTGATCCAGAACGTCTACTACTGGGAGTCGGAGGCGGCGCTGCAGCAGTTGATGCAGCATCCGGCGCATCGCGAGGCAAAGGCGAAGCAGGCGCGCTGGCTGGACGGCTATCGCGTCGTGATTTCGAAGGTGCTGCGCGAGTACGGCGACGGCAAGCTGATGCAGCCGCACGGAGGGTTATCCGCGTGAATAGCTGTCTGAATCATTTATTTCGCATTGCAGACAAGTAACGACGTGCCGCGCCTGGAAGCTCGCGCTTGAACGCGGATTTCCGTGGTATCGCGTGCAATCAATTCTTCATCAAGCATGGCCAAGGTGGCTGGGCTATACGCTCAGGAACCCGAAAAACACAGATTTGCGCGACCCACGCCTCAAAGCGCTTCAACCAACCGCCGCGTACTCTTCTCGCAATACTCATGACACGCGACCCGCGCCGCAATCGACGCGCCGTGCACGAACCTCGGCGCATCCGCCCGCCGCGACATCGACACGACGATCGACGGCGGTGACGGCTGCAGCGGCAGTTCGACGACTTCGCCGCTCTCGATCAGCGCATCGACGAACAGCACCGGAATCGCCGCGACGCCGAAACCGTCGCGCACGAGCTGAACGATCACGGAGATGGAAGGCGACCCGGTGATGCGCGTGTCCGACAGCGGCACGCCGTGCGCATGCGCAAGGGTACGGACGATATCCTCGAGCGCGCGGTGGGGCGCCGTACCGCGCCCATACGTGAGAATCGGCTGGCGCAGCACCTGCCTCGCGAGGCCCGAGCGCGTATTCGGCAGCAGCCCCGCCCGCGCGATCCAGCGCACCGGATAGTTCGCGAGCGCGTCGCACACGACCGACGCTTCGTCGCTGCCTTCCACGCGGATGATCAGGTCGAGCTCGCCGGCCATCAGCCGGCGCTGCAGCACGACGCTGACGTCGACGGTCAGGTCGATTTCCAGCTGCGGATAGTCGGCCGCCAGCCGCCGCATGTAGTGCGGCAGCCAGCTGTGCACGACGGTCTCGATCACGCCGAGCCGCAGCTTCCCGCGCAGCGCACTTTCGCCGGACGCGGCGGCCAGCAGTTCCTGCGTCGCCTCGACCACGGCTTTCGCGTAGCCGAGCAGGTATTCGCCGTTCGGCGTGAGCCGGAACTCGCGGCTGTCGCGGTCGACGAGTACCGTCTGCAATTCGTCCTCGAGCGCCTTCAGGCGCTGCGAGATCGCGGCCGGCGTCGCATGCAGCGCGGCGGCCGTCGTGCGGAAGTTGCGCAGCTTCGCGAGCGTGACGAAGGTTTCGAGAAAACGCGTGTTCATGGCGGTCGGACGGAGCGTGGATGCGCACTTTGCCGGTGAGGAAAAGTGAACGGAGCCGGGGAAAACCCGAAGATCTGTTAAGAAATTCTATACACGAAGCGCAAAAAAACTCGTTGGCGACAAAATTTTTTCTTTTCTATTCTTCGCCGTATCCGATGACACGGCACCGTCATCCCGACGACACACCGACAAGCGACAGAACCTCATGACGCCTTCCGAATTCCGCCAGTCCGTGCGCCGCGGCGCATTCCGCGGCCCGACCGCGGGCCATTGCGGTCCGTACGCGCAAGCGAACCTCGCGATCCTGCCCGATGCGTACGCGCACGATTTCCTGCGCTTCTGTCAGGCGAACCCGAAAGCCTGCCCGCTGCTGGGCGTCGGCGAACCGGGCGCGTTCCGGGTCGACGCGCTCGGCGAGGATCTCGACATCCGCACCGACGTGCCGAGCTACAACGTCTACCGCGACGGCCGCCTGACCGAGCGCGTCGAATCGCTGGAAGCGCTGTGGCGCGACGATTTCGTCGTGTTCGCGATCGGCTGCTCGTTCTCGTTCGAGGACATGCTGGCCCGCGAAGGGATCGGCCTGCGCCACGTCGAGGAGGGGCGCAACGTGCCGATGTACCGCACGTCGATCCCGAACCGCCGGGCGGGGATCTTCGGTGGCCAGCTCGTCGTGTCGATGCGGCCGATGCGCGGCGCCGACGCGATCCGCGCGGTGCAGGTCACGAGCCGGTTTCCGGGCGTGCACGGCGCGCCGATCCATCTCGGCGATCCGCGCGAACTGGGCATCGCCGACCTGAACGCGCCCGAATTCGGCGACGCGGTGACGATCCGCGACGGCGAGCTGCCGGTGTTCTGGGCGTGCGGTGTGACGCCGCAAACCGCGCTGATGGACGCGAAGCTGCCGATCGCGATCGCGCACACGCCCGGCCACATGCTGATGACCGACATCACGAACGCGTCGCTGGCCGTATTCTGATCCGGGGCGACGACGGCCCGCACGACATACCGCACCACATAACGCACGCACGACCGCCGTTTGACGGCGCATCACGACAGGAGCATCACCATGGAAAGCAAGACCCTCGCGGCGAGCGCCGCGGAGCCCGCGAGCCCCGAGCGCAACGGCCTGTTCTCGTGGTACGGCGACGCGCAGCCGCGCGAGCGTCGCGCGTTCTGGAGCTGCAAGGTCGGCTACATGCTCGACGGGATGGACACGCAGATGCTGTCGTTCGTGATCCCGACGCTCGTCGCGACCTGGGGCATCTCGTTCGCGGATGCGGGCTTCATCGGCACGGTCACGCTGCTCGCGTCGGCGGCCGGCGGCTGGATCGCCGGCATCCTGTCCGACCGGATCGGCCGCGTGCGCACACTGCAGCTCACGGTGCTGTGGTTCGCCGTGTTCACCGCGTTGTGCGGGCTCGCGCAGAACTACCATCAGCTGCTCGCCGCGCGCGCGCTGATGGGTTTCGGCTTCGGCGGCGAATGGACGGCCGGCGCCGTGCTGATCGGCGAAGTGATCCGCGCGCGCGACCGCGGCAAGGCGGTCGGCCTCGTGCAGTCGGGCTGGGCGATCGGCTGGGGGCTGTGCGCGCTGCTGTATGCGCTGCTGTTCTCGGTGCTGCCCGCCGAGCAGGCGTGGCGCGCGCTGTTCCTCGTCGGGCTCGCACCGGCGCTGCTGGTCGTCGCGATCCGCCGCTACGTGAAGGAGCCGGACGTCTACGAGAAGGAGAAGGCCGCGCAGGCGAAAGTGGCCGACGCGCCGCGCCTCACCGAGATCTTCGCGCCGAAGCTGATCACGACGACGCTGCGCGCGGCGCTGCTGACGACCGGCGCGCAGGGCGGCTACTATGCGATCACGACGTGGCTGCCGACCTTCCTGAAGACCGAGCGCCACCTCACGGTGATGGGCACCGGCGGTTATCTGGCGATGATCATCTTCGGCTCGTGGGTAGGCTACCTGACGAGCGCGTACCTGACCGACCGCCTCGGCCGCAAGCCGAACTTCATCCTGTTCGCGCTCGGCTCGATGGTGATCGCGTTCGCGTACACGTCGCTGAACCTGACCAACGCGTCGATGCTGTGGCTCGGTTTCCCGCTCGGTTTCTTCGCATCGGGCATCTTCTCGGGGATGGGCGCATTCCTCACCGAACTGTTCCCGACCCGCGTGCGCGGCTCCGGCCAGGGCTTCTGCTACAACGTGGGCCGCGCGATCGGTGCGCTGTTCCCGTTCCTGATCGGCGCGCTTTCGAAGCAATACGGGCTCGGCATGAGCATCGGCATCTTCGCGGTCGCCGCATACGGCGTGGTGATCGTCGCCGCGCTGACGCTGCCCGAGACACGCGGCCGCGAACTCGACGCCGCCTGAACCGGCGGGGCGGTCCGCCCCGCGTTGTCCTCCCCCTTTCATCGCCCCCGTGACATGGCGCGCCGCGCGCGCCGTGCGGCGGCGCTCGTCCCTCGATTTCACGACGCATCGACCCGACATCATGACTGACCGACACAACATCCCCGTTTCTTCCGACGCCGCGCGCTGGCAATTCTGGATCGACCGCGGCGGCACGTTCACCGACATCGTCGCGCGCCGGCCCGACGGCACGCTCGTCACGCACAAGCTGCTGTCGGAGAACCCCGAGCAGTATCGCGACGCGGCCGTGGCCGGGATTCGCCACCTGCTGGGCCTCGCGGCCGGCGAGCCGATCACGCCCGAGCGCGTCGACATGGTGAAGATGGGCACGACGGTCGCGACCAACGCGCTGCTCGAACGCAAGGGCGAACGCACCGCGCTCGCGACGACGCGCGGTTTTCGCGACGTGCTGCGCATCGCGTACCAGAACCGGCCGCGCCTGTTCGATCTCGACATCGTGCTGCCCGACGCGCTGTACGAAACCGTCGTCGAGATCGACGAGCGCATCGGCGCGCACGGCGACGTCGTCGTGCCGCTCGACGCGGAGCAGGCCGAAGCGTCGCTGCGCCGCGTGTACGACTCGGGCGTGCGCGCGCTCGCGATCGTGCTGATCCACGGCTATCGCTACACCGCGCACGAGCGGATGGTGGCGGAACTGGCGCGCCGCATCGGCTTCACGCAGGTATCGGTGTCGCACGAGGTGTCGCCGCTGATGAAGATGGTGTCGCGCGGCGACACGACCGTCGTCGACGCGTACCTGTCGCCGATCCTGCGTCGTTATGTCGAGCAGGTCGCGCACGAGATGCCGGGCGTGAACCTGCAGTTCATGCAGAGCAGCGGCGGCCTCACGCGTGCCGACGCGTTCCAGGGCAAGGACGCGATCCTGTCGGGCCCGGCCGGCGGCATCGTCGGGATGGTGCGCGCCGCGCAGGCGGCCGGCTTCGAGCGCGTGATCGGCTTCGACATGGGCGGCACGTCGACGGACGTGTCGCACTACCACGGCGAGTTCGAGCGCGTGTTCGAGACGCAGGTGGCCGGCGTGCGGATGCGCGCGCCGATGATGAGCATCCACACGGTGGCCGCCGGCGGCGGCTCGGTGCTCGGCTTCGACGGCGCGCGGCTGCGCGTCGGGCCCGAGTCGGCCGGCGCGAACCCGGGGCCGGCCGCGTACCGGCGCGGCGGCCCGCTGACGGTGACCGACTGCAACGTGATGCTCGGCAAGATCCAGCCCGATCATTTCCCGCGCGTGTTCGGCCCGCATGCGGACGAACCGCTCGACCGCGACGGCGTGGTCGCGAAGTTCGCCGCGCTCGCCGACGAGATCCACGCGGCGACCGGGCGGCGCGAGACGCCCGAGGCGCTCGCCGAAGGTTTCCTGGAAATCGCGATCGGCAGCATGGCGAACGCGATCAAGAAGATCTCGGTGCAGCGCGGCCACGACGTGTCGCGCTACGTGCTGACGACGTTCGGCGGCGCGGGCGGCCAGCATGCGTGCGGCGTGGCCGACGCGCTCGGGATGACGCAGGTGTTCGCGCACCCGCTCGCGGGCGTGCTGTCCGCATACGGGATGGGCCTCGCCGACCAGACCGCGATACGCGAGCGTGCGGTCGAGGCGGTGTTGTCCGACGCGTCGCTGCCGGCGCTGAACGCGGCGCTCGACCGGCTGGCCGACGAGGCCGTCGGCGCGTTGCTCGAACAGGGCGTGCCGCAGGCGCGGATCGCGATCGAGCGCCGCGTGCACCTGCGCTACCAGGGCACCGATTCGACGCTCGACGTGCCGGCCGGCAGCGTCGCCGCGATGCAGCAGGCGTTCGAGGCCGCGTACCGGCAGCGCTACGCGTTCCTGATGCCCGGCACGCCGCTGGTGGCCGAACTCGCGTCGGTCGAGGCGATCGGCCGCTCCGACGCGCCGGTGGAGATCGCCCCGCTCGCGCCGCGCGGCGACGGCAGCGACGGCGGCGCTGACGCGCTGCGCGCGCATTCCGCGGTGCGCTTTTATTCCGGCGGCCAATGGCACGACGCGGCGCTCTACGTGCGCGACACGCTGATGGCCGGCGACGCGATCGACGGCCCGGCGATCGTCGCGGAACAGAACGGCACGACCGTCGTCGAGCCCGGCTGGCGCGCGCAGATGACCGCGCAGGGCAACCTCGTGCTGACACGCACGACGCCGCTGCCGACGCGCCGCTCGCTCGGCACCGACGCCGACCCGGTGCGGCTCGAGATCTTCAACAACCTGTTCATGTCGATCGCCGAGCAGATGGGGCTGCGGCTGCAGAACACCGCGTACTCGGTGAACATCAAGGAGCGGCTCGACTTCTCGTGCGCGATCTTCGACGGCGACGGCAACCTGATCGCGAACGCGCCGCACATGCCGGTGCACCTGGGCTCGATGGGCGAGAGCATCCGCACGGTGATCGAGCGCAACCGCGGCCGCATGCGCGACGGCGACGTGTTCATGCTGAACGATCCGTATCACGGCGGCACGCACCTGCCGGACGTGACCGTCATCACGCCGGTGTTCGCGGACGGTTCGGACGCGCCGCTGTTCTACGT
The DNA here is from genome assembly GCF_000466765.1 of Burkholderia sp. AU4i. Classification (NCBI taxonomy): domain Bacteria; kingdom Pseudomonadati; phylum Pseudomonadota; class Betaproteobacteria; order Burkholderiales; family Burkholderiaceae; genus Burkholderia; species Burkholderia sp. AU4i. The sequence continues at coordinate 29,380 of NZ_ASSI01000130.1, forward strand.
CGGCTCGCGCGGCCACCACGCGGACATCGGCGGCACGACACCGGGCTCGATGCCGCCCGATTCGACGCATATCGACGAGGAAGGCGTGCTGATCGACAACTGGCAGCTCGTGTCGGCCGGCACGCTGCGCGATGCGGAAACCCGCGCGCTGCTCGCGTCGGGCCGTTACCCGGCGCGCAACGTCGAGCAGAACATGGCCGACCTGCGCGCGCAGGTCGCCGCGAACCAGAAGGGCGTCGACGAGCTGCGCCGGATGGTCGCGCAGTTCGGCCGCGACGTCGTGCTCGCGTTCATGGGGCACGTGCAGGACAACGCGGAAGACGCGGTGCGGCGCGTGATCGGCGCGCTGCAGGACGGCGCGTACCGCTACCCGCTCGACAACGGCGCGGAGATTCGCGTCGCGATCCGCGTCGACCGGGCCGCGCGGCGCGCGGAAATCGACTTCACGGGCACGTCCGCGCAGCTCGACAACAACTTCAACGCGCCGAAGGCCGTGTGCATGGCCGCCGTTCTGTATGTGTTCCGGACGCTGGTCGGCGACGACATCCCGCTGAATGCCGGCTGCCTGAAGCCGCTCACGGTGATCGTGCCGGCCCGCTCGATGCTGAATCCCGAGTATCCGGCGGCGGTCGTATCGGGCAACGTCGAGACGTCGTCGGCCATCACCAACGCGCTGTACGGCGCGCTCGGCTGCGTTGCGTCGAGCCAGGGAACGATGAATAACTTCACATTCGGCAACGATCGCTACCAGTACTACGAGACGATTGCGGGCGGCAGCGGTGCCGGCGACGGCTTCGCGGGCGTCGGCGCGGTGCAGACGCACATGACGAACTCGCGGCTCACCGATCCGGAGGTGCTGGAATGGCGCTACCCGGTGCGGCTCGATTCGCACCGGATCCGCGCCGGGTCGGGCGGCGGCGGCCGCTGGCGCGGCGGCGACGGCGCGGTGCGGCGGATCCGCTTCCTCGAGCCGATGACCGCGTCGATCCTGTCGAACAACCGGATCCACGCGCCGTTCGGCGCGGCGGGCGGCGAGGCCGGCGCCCTCGGCCGCAACTCGATCGAGCGCGCGGACGGCACGATCGAGCCGCTCGAGCATATCGGCCGTGCGCAGATGGCGCCGGGCGACGTGTTCGTCGTCGAAACCCCGGGCGGCGGCGGATACGGCGCGGCGGGCTGAGCCGGGCGACCGGCGCGGGCGACCGGCGTGGGCGACCGGCGTGGGCGACCGGCGTGGGCGACCCGCGCCGGCACGCGGATAACATTGCAACGGACTGTGGAATAAAGCCGTGCATTAATGCCCGAACGGAATCAAAAAATACGGAAAACCGGGTCGCAGGAACGCGATCCGACCCTGTCGCCACGAGCCCGCCGCAGCGTTGCCCCCGTACTCCGGAATCGGCCGCAAACGCCCGCCCGGCGGGGCGTTCAGCCTGTCGCGCCAGGCGCGTTGCGCACCGCCGCACCCGCGTTCAGACGGGCTGCCAATCATGAAAAATCCGGCTTGCCAATCGAGTCCCAATTCCTTGACACTCTGCTCTAAATGTGAGTGCCATTCTCGATCGTCATTTGATAAGATGGCTCTCATCATTCGTTAGGCACAACCTGCGCGCATCACGCGCGAACGCCGGGTCGCATTAGCTGGAAACAAGTACGGGACGAGGCCCATCATCACGGCAACCACGGTTGCCTTTCCGGGAGCGCGCTGCGCGCCCCGGAAGGGCGGTCGGCCGACTCGCCTCCGTCTACACTGTGCGTTTTTTCTGGATCGGGGCGTCTCCATGGATGACGAAAACGATAGCGCGGTGCTCGAGGCGCACGTCGGTACGCGCAGCCCCTGCTGGCGTCTCGGCAGCGACAGCAATGCACTCGAACTGGCGGCCGTCCGCGGCCTGACCAACGTCGCCGTCGCGCTGACGGCCGAACAGGCCGCGAGCATCCGCGCGCTGACCGGCGTCACGTCGCACCTCGTGCTCGACATCGCGCTGTTCGGCGAACCGGTCAGGCTCCATCTCGTCGGCCGGAAGGTCGACACGACCAACTGGGCCGGCACGGCCTCCGCCTATTCCGATGCCGAGTCCGTCGCGGTCGATCTCGCGCACGGGCTCGCGTTCGCCGAGCAGGTCGTGTCGGAGGTGAACTTGCTCGTCGTGATCCTCGACCGCAACGGGATGGTGCAGCGCTTCAACCGCCTGTGCGAGGAAGTGACGGGCAAGCGCGAGGTCGACGTGATCGGCCGCAGTGCGTTCGAGCTGTTCATGAGCCCGGAGCAGGGCGCGCAGTCGCGCAGCAACATCACCGGCTTTTTCGCGAGCAACCACTCGTTCGCGGTCGAGCGCTACATCAATACGGTCAACGGGCCGCGCCTGTTCCAGTTCCGCAACAAGTTCGTCCAGAGCGGCAGCGGGGTCGACGAGCAGTTCCTGATCTGCTCGGGCATCGACATCACCGAGGAGCGCAGCGCGCAGCAGCGGCTCACCGAACTCGCGAACACCGACGTGCTCACCGGGCTGCCGAACCGCCATGCGATCAGCGAGCGCATCCACGCGGCGATCGCCGCCGAAACCGCCGCGACGCGCGGGCAGGTCGGCATCCTGTTCCTCGATCTCGACAACTTCAAGCGCGTCAACGATCACTACGGGCACATCACCGGCGACCGGCTGCTGCAGGACGTGTCGGCGATCATCAGCGGCTGCCTGCCGTCCGGCGCGACGCTCGCGCGGCTCGGCGGCGACGAATTCCTCGTGCTGTTCGAGCACGGCACGCGGCCGCTGCTCGAAGCGACCGCGCAGATCATCCTCGAGCGGCTGCGCACGCCGATCCATCTCGGGCTGATGGAGGTCTACACGAGCTGCTCGATCGGCATCGCGATGCATCCGCAGCACGGCGACTCGCTCGAGACGCTGATCCGCAGCGCGGATACCGCGATGTACGTCGCGAAGGAAGAGGGCAAGCATACGTACCGCGTGTTCTCGCTGGAGATGAACCAGAAGGTCGCGAAGTACATGTGGCTCGACACGAACCTGCGCAAGGCGCTCGAAGAAGAGCAGTTCGTGCTGCACTACCAGCCGGTCGTCGATATCGCGACCGGCGACGTGCATGGCGTCGAGGCGCTGATCCGCTGGCAGTCGCCCGATCGCGGGCTCGTCGCGCCGATCGAGTTCATCCGCTTCGCGGAGGAGTCGGGCCTGATCGCGCCGCTCGGGCGCTGGGTGATGCGCACCGCGGCCGCGCAGGCCGCCGCGTGGAAGGCGAAGGGGCTCGGTATCCGGATCGCGGTGAACGTGTCCGCGCGGCAGTTGCAGGACATGAACATCGTGCACCAGATGGCGTCGATCCTCGACGCCGCGGGCCTGAAGCCCGGCCTGCTCGACATCGAGCTGACCGAGAGCTGCTTCATCGAGGACGAGGAGGCGGCCAACGGGCTGATGCGCCAGTTCCGCCAGCTCGGCGCGGAGATCCATCTCGACGATTTCGGCACCGGTTATTCGTCGCTGTCGCAGTTGTCGCGCCTGCCGCTCGACGCGATCAAGCTTGACCGCACCTTCATCACGGCCATCGACCGCAATCCGCGCTCGCAGGCGCTGGTGCGCTCGGTCGTGTCGCTCGCGAAGGCGCTGAATTTCGCGGTGATCGCCGAAGGTGTCGAAACGCATGCGGAAGCCGAGTTCCTCAAGCAGCTCGACGTCGATCACGCGCAGGGCTACTACTACGCGCGCCCGATGCCGGCACAGGCGTTCGAGGCGTGGCTCGCGGAAACGAGAAAGCTCAGGCTGATCGCCTGAGCGCCGTTCATGAAAGGGCGCCGCCCGCAGGCGGCGCCCGTCGCACTACACCGTGCGCAGCTTCGACACGCGCCGGTTCTGCAGCATCACGAGGCGTTCCATGTACGCGAGATCCTTCGGCTCGATCGTGAACGCCGCATGCACCCATGCTTCCGTGATGTCCATCAGCTCGGAGCGCGACAGCTGGAACACCCGCTCACGCGCGCGCAGCATCGCGCGCACGCCGTTCAGCTTCGGCTTCGTCACGTCGATGAAGGTACGCGTCGCGAGATACGCGTCACCCGCGTCGAACGTCTGGTCGATCAGGCCGCGATCCTCATACCACTCGGATGCGTGCGCTTCGCCGGTCGCGATCAGTTGCTCCGCGAGGCCCCGATCGGCCTTGCGCGCGACCAGTGAATAGCCGCCCATGCCCGGGAACAGGTTGAACGCGATCTCGGGGAACCCGAGCTTCACGCCCTTCTGCGCGAGCACGTAGTGATGCGCGAGCGCGGCCTCGAAGCCGCCGCCGAGCGCGCTGCCCTCTACCATCGCGATCGAGATCGCCCCGGTGCCGAAGCCCGTGTAGATCTCGTACACGCCGTCGATGCACGAGCGCGCGTAGGCCATCAGCAGGTCGCGCTTGCCGCTGCGGATCGCATCGACGAAGAAGCTCAGGTCGCCGCCGACGTTGAACAGCTCGGGGACGAGCGAGCCCGTCACCCAGAAGTCGAACGGCAGGCCCGAGTCGCGTGCGACGCGTGCGAGATGGATGATGTCGGTAACGAGTTGCTGGTTGAAGCACGGCCGCGGCTCCGATCGCAGCATCATCCACATGACATTACGTCCTTCTTCGTAAAAGGCAGTCAGTTGCGTGAGTTCGCCGGCTTCATAAAACGGGCGGCACGCGGGATGGGATTGGAGTTGCATGGTATGTCCTCGAGAGATGTGGTTTTTGAAGACCGTCGCGCCCGGTGCCGAGCGGGAGACGGGTTCCCGCAGGGCGCCGGGCGCGAGGCATCGCCATTGTTGCGCGCGCACAAAAGTCGAATTGCGGGGAACAACGCACGAACGGGGCGCAGGTGCCGGTCGCGCCGGGGCGTGGGGGGAAGGCGGCGGCGAGCGGGGTGGGCCGGTATCGGGCGGTACGACGTGTGGGGCCGGCGGGTGCGGGAAGGCGGCCGGCAAGATCACCGTGAAGGTCGCCACGAAGATCACCGCGAAGGTCGCCGGGGCAGGTTCGTCGTGTTGCGCGAGTGCGTGCGGGCGGACGATCCGGCGCGTGGCTGCCGGCGTCGTTCGTTTACACGCTGAAAGCGGTGCCGGGCCGCCGGGCGGCCCCTATGGAAGATGCGGACTGGCGCCGCGCCCGTGCGTCGATTAGTTTTGAAGGATCACGCAGCGCGTGGCGCCGGACGTTCCGGGAGGGGACCATGACCGCATTCCAGAAAGTGTGGCAATTGCTCGTCGGCAAGCCGCTCGACCCCCTCGATCCGCGCACGCGGCATGCGATCGCCGTGACGCCGCTGCTGGCCTGGGTCGGGCTCGGCGCCGACGGTCTGTCGTCGTCGTGCTACGGCCCGGAGGAGGCGTTCCTCGCGCTCGGCCAGCACCACGCGCTCGCGCTGTTTCTCGCGCTGGCGACGGCGGCGACCGTGTTCATCATCGCGCTCGGCTACAACCAGGTGATCGAGCTGTTCCCGACGGGCGGCGGCGGCTACCGCGTCGCGACGGCGCTGCTCGGGTCGAAGCCCGGGCTCGTGTCGGGCGCGGCGTTGCTGGTCGATTACGTGCTGACCGTCGCGACGTCGCTCGCGAGCGGCGTCGACGCATTCTTCAGCCTGCTGCCGGTCAGCGCGCAAGCCTTCAAGCTCACCACCGAGATCGTGCTGATCCTGATGATGACGGGGCTCAATTTCCGCGGGATGCGCGAATCGATCATGGTGCTGCTGCCGATCTTCATCGGCTTCGTGATCCTGCACTTCGGGCTGATCGTGTACGGCGTCGCCGTGCACGGCAGCAGCCTCGCGATGGTTGTGCCCGACGCCGTGCACGAAGCGCACGGCATGTCGCAGTCGCTCGGCCTGTTCGTGCTGCTCGCGCTGCTGATGCGCGCGTTCTCGCTCGGCGGCGGTACCTATACGGGCCTCGAGGCCGTGTCGAACAACGTGAACATGCTTGCCGATCCGCGCGTGCCGAACGGCAAGGTGACGATGTGGTACATGTCGACGTCGCTCGCGTTCACGGCCGGCGGCATCATCCTGCTGTACATGCTGTGGCACGCGAAGCCCGTCGACGGCGAGACGCTCAACGCGGTCGTGTTCGGCAGCGTGATCGACCACCTCGGGCTCGGCTCGGCGTTCGCGCGCCACGCGCTGCTCGCGGCCGTGCTCGCGTTCGAGGCCGGGCTGCTGCTGGTCGGCGCGCAGACGGGCTTCCTCGACGGCCCGGCCGTGCTGTCGAACATGGCGTCGGATTCATGGGTGCCCCGCCATTTCCGCGACCTGTCGGGGCGCCTCGTGCGGCAGAACGGCATCATCGTCGTCGGGCTGTCGAGCCTGCTGATCCTCTTGTGGACGCACGGCAACGTCGACGTGCTCGTCGTGCTGTACAGCATCAACGTGTTCCTCACGTTCAGCCTGTCGCTGCTCGGGCTGTGCACGTACTGGTGGCGTCATCGCAGCGAGCCGGGCTGGCTCAAGCACTTCTTCCTGTCGGCGCTCGGGCTGAGCGTGACGGCGACCGTGCTCGGCATCACGCTGATCGAGAAGTTCACGGCGGGCGGCTGGCTCACGGTGCTCGTGACGAGCGCGGTGATCGCGCTGTGCTTCATGATCAACCGCCACTACGCGTATACGCGCGCGCAACTCGCCAAGGAAGACGAACTGTTCTCGGGCAAGGCGCCCGAAGTCGACGAGGCGACCGCGCCGGGCAAGCCCGACCCGACGCAGCCGACCGCCGTGCTGCTGGTCGGCAAGCATCGCGGTGCGAGCATGCACGCGCTGCTGTGGGTCAACCGGCTGTTTCCCGGGCACTTCCGCAACGTGATCTTCCTCGCGGTGGGCGAAGTCGACGCGAAGGCGTACGACGGTCACGAACATCTCGAACGGCTGCGTCACTCGATCACCGAAGCGCTCGACTACTATGTCGCGCACTGCCGTCGCAGCGGCATCGCGGCCGACTACCGGATCGCGTTCGGCACGAACCCCGTCGTCGAATTCATGAACCTCGCGTCGTCGACGCTCGACGAGTACCCAAATGCCGTGTGCTTCGCGAGCAAGCTGATTTTCCGGCGCGTGAATTTCCTGACGGCCTGGCTGCACAACCAGACGCCGGTCGAGTTGCAGGCGCGCTTGCACGTCGAGGGCAAGCAGATGGTGCTGCTGCCGATGAACGTCGGTTAGCGAGCGGGCGCGGCCGCGTTGCACGCCCGTGTGGACGCGGCACGCTTCGCCGGCGACCGGGCAGCGGCCGTCAGGGCCGGTGATGCCGATGCGGACGGTTCGGCCGCCGCAGCAGCGGATGATGGAATCTGGCTCTCGCGCGGTCGCGCCCCGGGCGCTTGAAGAAGAACAGCGCGGCGAGTGCGGCGAATGCCAGCAGGACGACGCCTTCCACGATTGCGCTTTCCATGGTGCCTCCCGGCCGCGCGCGATGACACATCGATGACTCATTGTAGGTCGGCCTGCGCCGGCTTGACGCGTGCGGATGCGTCGCCCACACTGGCCGGCACGAGGGCCGCGCGCGTGACCTTGCCCGCCGCGCGGCCGCGTTTTCCGAACCGCGACGAGGTGCGATGTGGTGCGCTTTTCTGTCGGCCTGGCCGGCTGGATGTTGGCATGTGCTGTTGCGCTCGGCGCATCGCATGCGGCCGGTGCGGGCCCGGGCGCGAGCGTGGCCGCCGACGCGCCGCACGACGCGGCCGGCACAGCCGACGCGGCCGGCACGGCGCCCGTCACGCTCGTCAGCGACGTCCACGAATTCGTGATCCAGCGCGACGGTTCGCTCGACGAGCACGACGATTCGACGCTGCGCGCGAACGACGCGAACGGCATCGACGCCGTCGCGCAGCGCTACGTGTGGTTCGACAAGAATCTCGAGAAGGTGGAGCTGCTCGCGGCCGAGACGATCGACCGCGACGGTGTCGCGCATCCGGTCGGCGTGGACGGCATCCGCGACGTGCAGGAACCGCGTTCGGCCGGCGCGCCGACGTTCCAGGACGGGCTGTTGCGCACCGTCGTGTTTCCCGGCGTCGAAGCCGGGTCGAGCACGCGCGTGGCGTTCCGCAAGACCCGCACGAAGCCCGTCAACCGCGGCTACTTCGGCTACACCGTGGAGCCGTCGCGCGAGCCGGTCGACAACCAGCGGCTGATCTTCGACGTGCCGGCCGACATGCCGCTGTACGCGGATGCGCGCGGCTACGTCGCGCTGCCGCCGGTCACCGCGAACGGCCGTACGCGCTACGAGTTCGACTACCGGCACGGCCCGTACGACCGCATCGAGAACGGCGCGGTCGGCTACGCGACCTACGGCGACCGGCTCGTCGTGTCGACGCTGCCCGACTATGCGGCGTTCGCCGCGCGCTACCGCAACGCGGCCGTCGATCCGGGCACGGACGACCCGGCCGTGACGCAACTGGCGCGCAAGCTGACCGCGGGCGCTGCCGATCCGCGCGACAAGGCGCGCATCCTGTACGACTGGGTGCAGGCGAACGTGCGCTACGTCGGGCTGTTTCTCGGCGAAACGGCTGCCGCGCCGCATCGCGTCACCGACATCCTGCGCAACCGCTACGGCGACTGCAAGGATCATGTCGCGCTGTTCGGCGCGCTGCTCGCGGCGGTCGGCATCCGCAGCGAACCGGTGCTGATCAATCTCGGGTCCGTCTACACGCTGCCGTCGGTGCCCGGTTACGGCGGCGGGGCGATCAATCATGCGATCACGTGGCTGCCCGACCTCGCCCGTTATGCGGATACGACGACGGCCGGCATCGCGTTCGGCTATCTGCCGCCCATCGTGATGGATCGCCCCGCGCTGCTCGTCGATACGGGCGTGCTGTCACGCACGCCGGCCACGCAGCCGCGCGGCCGCGTCGCGCGGGTTCAAATCGATGCGGCCGGGCCGGGTGCCGCGCAGTTTCACGCGTACATCGAGGATGACGGCTGGACGGCCGAACTCGAACGCAACCTGTTTCGCCGCGCGACACCCGACACCATCGTCCAGCTCGCGAACAACCGTCTGCGGCAAAGCGGCTTGCGCGGCCGCGCGCAACTGTCGACCAGCGACCGGCGCGTGACCGACGGGCCGTTCGACGTGACGCTTTCCGGCACGCTCGATCATTTCGTATGGCCCGACGGCACGACCGCGTTGCCCGCGCTGTCGAGCCTGACGGGTGGCATCGGGACGCAGGTCGAGAGCTGGCTGGCTGAACCCGTGCGCACGCAGCCGTGGGGCTGTATCGGCGGCACGTTCGACGAGACCGGCCAGATCGCGCTGCCGGCCGACGTCGCGGTGACCGACCTGCCGGCCGATACGGCCGTGCACGACCGCTTCGTCGACTTCACGTCGCATTACGTATTCGACTCGGCCGCGCATGTCGTGCAGGTCTCGCGGCGGATGACGGCGGATTTCGGCCGCCAGGTGTGTACGCCGGACGAATTCACGGCGTTGCGCGCGTCGCTCGAACGCATCGAGCGCGACACGCAGGCGCAGATCGTCGTGCGGGCGAAAGGGCGCTGAACGTTGAACGGACAGGGGACGTGAGCGCGTGGAGACCATCGGTCGACGCGCAGGAGGGACATCATGACGGAACGGGATCACGAGATCGCCGATCTCTCGAAGGAATTGCTGGGCCGGATCGTGCAAGGCACCGTTGCCGGCGGCGCGGTGGTGGATGCGGAACAGTGCGCGGCGCTTGCCGTGCAGTGCGCGACGGCGCTGGTCGACAGGCTGGAAGCGCGCAGCGGCTGAGCGCGGCAATCACGCGTGGCGGCGATTCGGGCGACGGCCGGCGGCCGCGGCCGGCATCACGCGCGATACATGGCGCGTGGCACGTCGCGCGTTACGCTTCGACGCGCGCCTCGCCGTCCGCGCGCACGGCGCCCGGCGGCTTGCCCACCACGCGCTTGAACGCGCGGCTGAACGCGGCGAGCGAGCCATAGCCGAGCCGGTACGCGACGGCCTCGATCGTCTCGTGGTCGCGCGTGATCCATTGCGCGGCGAGCCGCATCCGCAGCTCGGTCAGGTAGCGCACGGGCGTCATCCCGGTGGCCGCGAGAAAGCGTTCGGCGAACACCGAACGTGACACGCCCGCTTCGGTGGCGAGTTCCGCCACGCTCCAGTTGCGGCCCGGATCGCGATGCAGCGCGACGATCGCGCGGCCGAGCTTCGGTTCGCGCAGCGCCTGCACCCAGCCCGTCGCGTCGCCGCAGCCGCATTCGACCCAGCCGCGCACGATGAACGCCGCGACCACGTCCGCGAGCCGCGCGAGGATGCCGGCGAAGCCCGCGCGCGCCGAGCAGGATTCGCGCTCCATCGCATCGAGCATCGGGCGGATTTCCGGGTAGCGCGCGAGCAGCGTGCCGACGTGCATGAACTCGGGCATCGTGCCGACGAGCGGCTGCATGCCGCCGAGGTCGAGCTCCATGCATGCGCTGAAGATCAGCGCGTCGCCGGCACCCGGCTCGGTCGTCGCGCAGCTTGCCGGCGACGCGCCCGCCGATGCCACCGACGCGACCGTATCGCAGATCTTCGCGACCTCGAAGCCGTTGATCTCGCGGCACGGCGCATCGGGGTCGGAGACCAGCGCGTGCATGCCGCCGTGCGGCAGCAGGATCGCGTCGCCGGCTTCGAGCCGCATCGTCTCGCCGTTCGCGTCGCGCAGCAGCACGGGCCCGCGCCCGACGAAATGGAACTGCGCGCGGCCCGGCGCATCGCCGAAACTCAGCCCGAACGGCCGCGCCACCTGGATGCGGCGGTACTGGACGCCGCTCAGGCGCATCCCCAGCAGCAGTTCGCTGACGAGGTCGTGTACGTCGGACGTGGACGAAGACAGGGGCTCGGACATGGCGAGATTCGGACGATCGATCAACAAGAGCGGATTGTATGTCATAGACCGTCCTGCCGTGGTTCCTTACGATACGCCGTCATCGGTATTTTCCCTAAACGACACGGAACGACGCATGAATCCCGGAATTTCCTCTGTCGCCGCGACGGCGGCCCCCCGCGAACCGGCCTGGGGCGCGGTATTTGCGATGGCGCTCGGCGTGTTCGGGCTCGTCACGGCCGAATTCCTGCCCGCGAGCCTGCTGACGCCGATGGCCGAGAGCCTCGGCGTGACCGAAGGCGTCGCCGGGCAGGCCGTCACGGCCACCGCGACGGTGGCGCTCGTCACGAGCCTCCTGATCTCCGCGGTGACGCGTACGATCGACCGGCGGCGCGTGCTGCTCGCGTTTTCGGTGTTGCTCGTCGCGTCGAATCTCGCGGTCGCGTTCGCGACCAGCCTGACGATGCTGCTGATCGGCCGCGTCGTGCTCGGCGTCGCGCTGGGCGGCTTCTGGACGATGGCGACGGCCACCACGATGCGGCTCGTGCCGACGGCGATGGTGCCGCGTGCGCTGTCGATCATCTTCAGCGGCGTGGCGGTCGCGACGATCGCGTCCGCCCCGATGGGCAGCTACTTCGGTCACCTGATCGGCTGGCGCAACGTGTTCCTGATCGCGGGCGCGCTCGGCGGCATCGCGTTCGTGTCGCAGCTCGTCACGCTGCCGTCGCTGCCGCCGAGCGGCACGACGCGGCTGCGGACGCTGATCGACGTGCTGCGCCGGCCGACCGTCGGCCTCGGGATGTTCGCGACGATCCTCGTGTTCACCGGACACTTCGCGTTCTTCACGTATCTGCGGCCGTTCCTCGAACAGGTCGCGGGCGTCGGCGTGAACGGCCTGTCGGCGATCCTGCTCGGCTACGGTATCGCCAACTTCGTCGGTACGTCGCTCGCGGGCCGCGTGCTCGAACACCGGCTGCGGCCGATGCTGATCGCGATGCCCGCGCTGATGGTCGTGCTCGCCGTCGCGCTCGTCGCGCTCGGCCGCGCACCGATGATCGATGCGGTGCTCGTCGCGTTGTGGGGGATGGCCTTCGGCGGCGTGCCGGTCGCGTGGTCGACCTGGGTCACGCGTACCGTGCCCGATGAAGCCGAAAGCGCGGGCGGGCTGATCGTCGCGGCGATCCAGCTCGCCATCGCGACGGGGGCGGCGGCCGGCGGCGTCGTGTTCGACGCGAACGGCGCGGCTGGCGTGTTCGTGGGCGCGGCCGTCGTGCTGGCCGTCGCGGTCGCGGCGATCGTGACGGGCGTGCCGAAGCGGGTCGGCGTCGCCGCGTCCTGACCGGCCGGC